>NZWZ01000019.1 GCA_002701745.1 Flammeovirgaceae bacterium | reverse complement strand
ATCAAACTTTCGCTTATCTTATTTCTTAATTTTTTAAATTTTTCAAACTTGAAATAAATTAAATTAGAAGTTTTTTCAACNGAATTAATAATTTTATTCATNCTTTTTACAGCTAGAANNGGGTAANTTCCTGTTGCAGATTCAGCNGANAACATAACAGCATCAGTNCCATCAAGAACAGCATTAGCAACATCATTTGATTCTGCTCTAGTTGGAGTTTTTTGAGANATCATNCTCTCTAGCATCTGAGTNGCNATAATAACAGGTTTACATGCNANATTACANTTNGANACAATTNTCTTTTGNATNATTGGAACAGANTCCATTGGCATCTCAACACCCAAATCACCACGAGCAACCATAAGACCATCAGATTCTTCAATTATAGCGTCAATGTTTTTTATAGCCTGAGGTTTCTCAATCTTAGCTATNATTTTAGTACTAAAGCCATTTTTTTTAATAATTTTTTTTAACTCTTTTATATCTTTNTCACTTCTAACNAAAGATANAGCNATCCAATCNACATNATTTTTAAGNCCAAACATTAAATCTTTAATATCCTTATCTGTNACTGAGGAAAGCTTTATATCACTTTCAGGAAGATTAACNCCTTTTCTTTCTAGAAGTTTTCCTCCTCTTANAACTTCNACTTTAATTTTATTNTTTAGAGTTTCGACAACCTTTAACTCAATCTTCCCATCATCAATAAGAATTCTNTCTCCNGACTTAATATCATCGATTANATCATTATCAANTGAAATTTCTTCTTTNGTTCCAACTTTATTTCCTGAAGAAATAAAAAATTCATCACCATCNTTTAATAGAATAGAGTCTTTATTNAGTTTACCAACTCTAATTTTTGGTCCTTGTAAATCTTGTAGAACAGTAATAGGAGTCNCTAATTCATCACTAATTTTTCTNACATTNGATATTGTATTTTTATGATCTTTATGTTCTCCATGAGAAAAATTTAATCTAACAACATCTACCCCACTTTTTATCATCTCTTTAAGAATATCATAATCCGAGGAAGAAGGGCCAATTGTAGCAATAATTTTTGTTCTATTNTTAATTTGNTTCATATGTACAACAAATATTTTTCTTTAATTAATTTAATATCTACAAAATTAGCAAAATGAATAAGATTATCTGATTTTAAAGTATTTATTATATCTGAAGGACTGTTATCAAAATAGTTTATAGAAAATTGAATTAAATAATCAAAATTTGACAAAGAGGCTATAAGGTGAGATTTAAACGGATTATTTAATAGTTTATTTGATATTAACTTGAAATACTTGTTTTTATCTCTTGAAATCAAAAATGACAATTCTATAGTTTTGTTATCTATTAAATCAATCTTTTCATTACTTTCTTTTTTCAATGAAATGTCTAAAAGGTTCTCTAAAACCCAAGCTAGCTTATATTCTTTACATGAAGATACAATTCCAATGAGATAATATTCTTCCTTATTTTTTAAATGTTTTTCTGATAATTTTTTCAAATAATTTTTATTAAAAAGTATAGTAATTTAATAGTTTGAGAATCGAAAAAAAAAATTATTTTTGCATCATATTTAAAATTAATCTTTATGGAAAATTTAGAAAATAAAATAAAAGAAATCATTGTAGATAAATTAGGAATTGAAGAATCTGAAATAACAGACTCAGCAAGTTTCACTAATGATCTAGGTGCTGACTCTTTAGATACAGTTGAGCTTATCATGGAGTTTGAGAAAGAATTTAATGTTTCTATCCCTGACGAAGAAGCTGAAAAAATTCAAACTGTAGGTGATGCTGTAGCATACCTAAAAGATAACGTAAAATAGGTTTTTCCCTAAAGATGGGTTACAAGAGAGTAGTTATTACTGGTTTAGGGGCAATAACCCCTATAGGTAAAAACGTAAATGAATACCAAAATTCTCTTTTCTCTGGATTGAGTGGATGTGAAAATATAGTATCATTCGACACATCTAAATTCAAAACAAAGTTTGCTTGTGAAGTAAAAAATTATGATCCTCTGGACTATTTCGATAGAAAAGAATCCAGAAAAATGGATATATATGCTCAATTTGGAATGATTGCTGCAGAAGAAGCAGTTAATGATTCCGAGCTAAATCTTGAAAATATAGATTTATCAAGAATTGGAGTTATATGGGGATCAGGAGTTGGAGGTATAGAAACATTCCAAAATGAACTTATCAATTTTAGTGAAAATGATAAAAATCCTAGATTTAACCCATTCTTTATACCTAAATTAATACCTGACATATGCCCAGGTCTAATAGCAATCAAATATGGTTTTAAGGGACCAAATTTTGCTACTGTTTCTGCATGTGCATCAGCATCAAACGCAATAATTGACTCATACAATTACATTAAATCCGGAACATCTGATATTATTATAACTGGTGGTTCTGAATCTGCAGTTAATGAGACTGGTGTTGGTGGCTTTAATGCTTTGAAAGCACTCTCTGAGAGAAATGATTCCCCAGAAACAGCTTCAAGACCATTTGATAAGGAAAGAGATGGTTTTGTTCTTGGAGAAGGAGGTGTAGCAATAATATTAGAAGACTATGATCATGCTATAAAGAGAAATGCTAAAATTTATGCTGAAATTATTGGTTTTGGAATGTCTTGTGACGCACATCATATCACTGCTCCACACCCTGAGGGTGAAGGTGCAAGACTCGTCATGGAAAATGCGATTAAGAGTGCAAATATTGAAAAGGAGTCCGTTGACTATATTAATGTTCACGGAACATCTACTCCGCTTGGAGATAAAAGTGAAGTGCTAGCAATTGAAAATGTTTTTAATGATCATGCATATAAATTAAATATAAGTTCAACAAAGTCTATGACTGGTCATTTACTTGGAGCAGCAGGTGCAATTGAGTCATTAGCATCAATATTTGCAATTAGNGAAGGCAAAA
This sequence comes from Flammeovirgaceae bacterium, assembly GCA_002701745.1. Taxonomy (GTDB): domain Bacteria; phylum Bacteroidota; class Bacteroidia; order Cytophagales; family MED-G16; genus MED-G16. The sequence goes on along the minus strand of NZWZ01000019.1, from coordinate 5,729 downwards.
TNCCTCCAACGATCAACCACTCAACACANGATGATGAAATAAATCCTAAGCTTAATTTGACTCTCAATAAAANTCAAAGTAGAAATGTTGACATAGCAATGAGTAATACTTTTGGATTTGGTGGTCATAATACATGCGTTATATTCAAAAAATATGATTAATTATGATGTTTATTTTTCAAAATAAAGAAAATAAAGATTTAATTAACGCAATAAATTTTATTCTTGGNTATAAAACCAGAAAGCCTGAACTCTNTAAATTAGCACTTCTTCATAANTCTATTAAAANAGATGAATCCAATGAAAGACTCGAGTATTTGGGAGATGCTGTTTTNGGTTTGGTTGTAGCAAAATATCTATTTAAGCTCTACCCTTTCAAAGATGAAGGTTTCNTAACTAAAATAAGATCTAAAATTGTTAATAGAGAATCACTTAATAATATTGGAAGAAAAATAGGTCTGAAAAAAATTATTAATATTAAAAAGATGAAATCTAAATCNTACGATTCTATCTATGGAGATGCATTAGAAGCTATTATNGGTGCTTGTTATNTAGAGAAAGGATTCGATTTTTGTGAAAATAAAGTGGTAAAACATATTATAGTTCCTTACTTTGATCTAGAAAGCTTAACNACACAAACACATAACTTCAAGAGCAAAGTTCTTGAATGGGCCCAGAAAGAGAAAATGAAAATAAATTTTATTGTAGAAAAAACATCTGCATCAAGCAGATTTTCACAATTTAAATCTATCCTGAAATTAAATGGTAAAAAAATCTCNGTTGGGTATGGAAAGAGTAAAAAAAATGCAGAAAAAGANGCTTCAAGAGTAGCTTGTGAAATTTTAGAATTAAGTTAGTACCATAATGTCGNTCAGAATAGCAAGTTCAAACCTTAATCAAACACCTCTTGATTGGAGAGGAAACTTCAATAATATCAAAGAAAGTATTTCACTTGCCAAGGAAAATAAAGTTGAGATTCTTTGCTTACCAGAACTTTCAATTACTGGTTATGGGTGCCAAGATTTATTTTATCATGACTGGTTTATTAAAAAATCAAATGATGTCCTTGATGAAATTAGAATATTATCAAAATCTATTACAGTTATTGTTGGACATCCATTATCATATAATAATAAAAATTATAATTCCTGCTGCATTATTAGGGACCAAAAAATTTTAGGTTTCTTCATTAAAAGTAATCTTCCAAATGATGGTATACACTATGAGAAAAGATGGTTTGAAGGATGGGAATATGGAAAAATTGATAAAATTAATTTTCAAAATGAGTCATATCCTATAGGAACCATACAAATAGAATATAATAATGAGTTAACATTAGGATTTGAAATTTGCAGGGACATGTGGGATGAAGAAAGACCAGCAAATTATATTACTACAAATAAAAACTTGATAATATTTAATCCTATTGCAAGTCATTACGCATTTAATAAATTTGATTTTAGAAAAAAATTAGTGATAGAAAGTTCAAAAAAATTCAACTGCACCTACCTTTCAGTTAATTTATTAGGTAATGAATCTGGAAAAGTAATTTTTGAAGGCGATACAATCTTAGCATCTAATGGGAAGCTTTTATTTATAAACGGCAGATTTTCATTCGATGACATTTCCTTTTCTTACTTCGATATAGATTTTAAAAATCAGCCAAAAGAAATAAATTATAAGTCTCCAGAAATTTACGAAGAGTTTATTGATGCTTTTTCGCTTGGACTATCTAATTATCTTTTTAAATCAAATTTGAAAGGATTTGCTTTATCGCTAAGTGGAGGAGTTGATTCCTCATCAATTGCTATTTTAACTTATGAAATGTTTAAAAGAATTTTAGAGAAACTGGGAATAGAAACTTTAAATAAAAAGTTTGACCTAAATTTAATCCCTTCAGACAACATTCACTTTAATGTTCAAAAGATTATAAATAAAATATTATTTACTGCATATCAGAAAACAGAAAATTCATCTAAAGAAACACAAAAATCGGCTAAAGTTTTATCAGAATTTATTGGATCAAATCATTATGAGTGGTCTATCGACTCTGAAGTAAAAAGTATTACAGAAAAAATTTCTGAGAAAACAGCTAAAAAATATTCGTGGGAGAAACATGATATTACATTACAAAATGTACAAGCAAGGGTCAGATCTCCATATATATGGTTTATTGCAAACGCTAATAATTTATTATTATTATCAACATCAAACAGAAGTGAATCAAGTGTTGGATATTCAACTATGGACGGAGATTCAAGTGGATCAATTTCCCCTATTGCTGGTTTAGATAAAGTTTTTTTAAAGAATTTATTAAAATACCTTAAAGAGGAATATAATTATGCATGTTTAGATAATGTACTTAGTTTAAAACCTAGTGCAGAGCTAAAACCTATAGATCAAAATCAATATGATGAGGATGATTTAATGCCATATAATGTACTCACTGAGATTGAAAGAAATTTTATTAAAGAAAGAAAAGGTCCTAAAGAAATATTTAATATCCTNAAAAGAAAAGAATTTGCTAGCGATGAAATATTAAAAAAATACATTAAAACTTTCTTTCAATTNTTCGCTAGAAATCAATGGAAGAGGGANAGAACNGCNCCATCTTTTCACTTTGATGANTACAGTCTTGATGCTTCTTCNTGGCTAAGATTTCCAATNTTATCTAACAATTTTGAGGAAGAAATAGATAATNTTTAGTTAATCAACNGGGTCATAGCCAGACTTTCCCCATGGATGACATTTTGAAATTCTTTTTATCCCAAGAAAGGTACCTTTAATAATTCCGTGTTTTATAATTGCTTGTTTTGTATACTCAGAACAAGTTGGAGTAAATCTGCACGAACTTGGTAGCATCGGAGATAACAGTCTTTGATAGAGTATTATGGGTAAAATAAATAGTTTCCTGATATTCATCTATTAATAATATATTTGCAAATACAATTCATCAATGACAAAATTTAACTTTTTTTCTTTATTAATACTAGCCTTATTTTATAATACAACTAATATTTTTTCTCAAAATGAGGTAATATCTATTGATATACAAAAATATGACTATTTGAAAAGTGAAAGTTATAAGATTAAAACCATAGAAATTAACGGAAATAAAAGAACTAAAAAGGATATTATATTAAGAGAGCTATCTATCAAAGAAGATGAGATAATAGATAAAAATATTATTATAAGTAAAGTTGAAGAAGATAAAAGGAAATTAATAAACACGAATCTTTTCAATGAAGTAGATATAAATATTATCTTATTAGACGATAATAATTTATCAATAGAAATTAATTTGATTGAATCTTTTTATTTATTACCATCAATAATATTTGAGTTATCAGATAGAAATTTCAATGATTGGTGGGTGAATTTTGATCATGACTTTAGTAGAATTAATTATGGCGGTGGTTTTTTACAATATAATTTAACTGGCAGAGCAGATGTACTTGAATTCACCTTTAGGAGGGGATTTATTAGAGAACTCTATTCTTCATATTATATACCCTATTTATCTAAAAAACAAAAAGGAGGTTTAGAAGCTAATTTTAATTTAATAGAATTTGATCACCTATTCTATAATACTAATAACTATGTTCCTGTTTTTTATAAATCAGATAACTTTTTAAAAAAACATTTGAAATCATCCTTAGAATATTCCCACAGAGAATCTTTCTATAATTATCATTATTTCAATGTTGAATACAATAACATTAAACTTAATGATACCCTATCTTTTCTGAATGAAAATTATTTCAGTAATGATAAGAATATAAATGGAATCTCATTAGGATATGAGTTTAACAGAGATTTTAGAGATATTAAAAATTATCCCTTAAATGGTTTCCGTCTTAATTTTAAAATTAGAAAAGATGGTATAGGGATATTTAAAAATTTAGATAAATGGAGCACAAAAATCTATTACTCAAACTATATTCCATTAAATAAAAACTTTAATTATTCATTTAATATATCCACATTATATAGCAGTAAAAACTTACCCTTTTTGTTCTATGAATCAAGTGATAAAATTAGAGGATATGAAAAATATTTGATACATGGATATTCCTATTTTATTCAAAAAAATTCATTGAAGAAAAAAATCTTAACAACTAGCTTCAGTAGAGAAAATGAGAAATTAATGAAGAGAGTTAAAAACATTCCACTGGATATTTATTTGAAAATATTTTTTGATTCTGGAATTATATGGAAATACAGTAAACAAACTAATGATAGCTACCTAAATAACAAGTATCTATACAGTTTTGGTATTGGTGTTGATATAGTAACACTAAAAAATATTTCTTTTTCTTCTGAATTATCAAGGAATTCATTAAATGAAAATAATTTATCATTTAAATTAGGCGCTGATTTTTAAAAATAATGAAAACAGTAGGATTTCATACATTTGGGTGTAAATTAAATTTTTCAGAAACATCTTCAATTTCAAGAGAGTTTACTGATAATGGATATAAAAAAAAATCAATTTATGATAACCCTAATAAAGTAATTATCAATACATGTTCTGTCACAGAAAACGCAGATAAAAAATGTCAAGATCTAATTAGAAAAATCAAGAAAAAATCACCAGATTCAGAAATTACGGTGGTTGGTTGCTTTGCTCAACTAAAACCAAATGACATTATTAATATAAAAGGTGTCGATAAGGTAATTGGAGCAAAAAATAAATTTAACTTTCAATCTTACATAAGTGATAAATCAGTAATTCATTCGAAAATAAATGAATCTAAAGATTTTAAATCTACATTTTCTATTGACGATAGGACAAGATCTTTTTTAAAAATTCAAGATGGATGTAATTACGGTTGTTCGTTTTGTACTATTCCATTAGCAAGAGGGCGAAGTAGATCAGCAAAGCCAGAAGAAGTATTATCTAACTTGAAAGAACTTATTAAAAAGGGATCAAAAGAAATTGTTCTAAGTGGAATAAATATTGGAGATTATGGAATAGTAGAAGGAAAACGATCTAATGACTTTTACACTCTTCTTCAAAAAATCAATAATGAAATAAAAAATATAAGAATAAGAATTTCATCTATTGAACCAAATCTTTTAAGTAATGAAATAATTAAATTAATAGGTGAGTCAGAAATATTTGTTAATCATTTTCATATTCCTCTTCAATCCGGCTCAAATAAAATATTAAATGGAATGTCGAGAAGATATACTAGCGAATTGTACGAAGACAGAGTAAAATATATAAAAAAATTAATGCCTGATGCGTGCGTTGGAGGTGATGTAATTGTTGGTTTTCCAGGAGAAGACAAAAACGAGTTTGATATAACATTAGAATTTATTAAAAATTTAGACATGTCCTATCTACACGTATTTCCATATTCTGAAAGAGCAAATACAAGGGCAATATCTCTAAATGAAAGTGTACCAATTGAAGAAAGAAATAAAAGATCTAAAGTTTTAAGATTATTATCTGATAAAAAAAAGAGATATTTTTATGAGTCTAACCTAAATAATGTTAGAAATGTACTTTTTGAAAACAAAGTAAATGGTGATTTTATTTATGGATTCACTGATAATTATGTTAAAACTAAAATTAAATTCAATAAAAAATTAGTTGGTAAAGAGTGTAATGTTTTATTAAAAAAAGTTGATGATGACCTATCAGTGATAGGAGAAATAGTATAAAATGAAAATAATTTGTATAGGAAGAAATTACGTAGATCATATAGATGAACTGAAAAATGA
>NZWZ01000018.1 GCA_002701745.1 Flammeovirgaceae bacterium | reverse complement strand
TAACCCTTCTCCTACAACATCTAGCCTAAATTTTGCGGTAGATGAAGGTCAACAGCTTATCGTAGACTCAGTTCAAGGAATTTTAACAGTTTCTACCAGTAACTTGGGGCTTCCTCTGACAGTAGAACTTGAGCAGGCACCTTTCAGGGGTACGTTGTTGCCATCAGGAGAAATTAACGATGACGGCTCCTTTGTGTATGAACACGACTGTACTGATATGCCTAATGAAGATTATTTCTTATTTAAAGTTTCTGACTCACTAACTGAATCTATAGACACAGTATTTATCACAGTAAATAACGTGTGTCCAACAGGTGAGAATGATTTTTATCAGATATCTGAGGGGCAGACTATAGATATATCGGCTGCTCTTGGGGTTTTATTTAATGACACTGATGATAATGTATGTGACCCTCTAACCGCGAGTCTTGTTGTTCCTCCACTATTCCATGACGGCTCATTCACACTTAATCAAGATGGTTCATTTATTTATAACCACGACGATAGTGAAAACTTTGAAGATCAGTTCTCTTACAGGTTATCTGACGGAGAGTGTAACGGCGCAGTTTATACTGTTATCCTAGGTATAGATTCAGTAAGTGATGCACCTCCAGTCGCTGTAGATGACAGCTTTGTTCCTTGTGTTAAAGAAGGTGAGACCCTAAACATCACAACTTATGAGACAGGAGTCCTTGGAAATGACGATGATCCTGACCCTAAAGACGATGTGCTAACTGCAGAATTAATTCAGGGAGTTTCTCACGGTACCTTATTATTTAACGATGATGGTACATTTACATATACCCATGATGGTGGCGAAGATGATAACGATTTCTTTACGTATGTTGCTTTCGATGGTGATTTTTATAGTTTAGATACAGCAGTGGTTACTATTTGTATTGATCAGGTAAATGACTGTCCTGAAGCTGTAGATGATATATTTACAATTAATGAAGGACAAGTTCTTGACTCTACAGTTGCTAGAAATGATTTAGATAATGATTTATCTACTCTCGATAATAACTATTCAATCAGTATTGCTCCTTCTGTAGGGACATTAGAGCTAAGATCAGACGGAAGCTTTGTGTATACGCCTCCTTCCCAGATTGATCCTCCAGGTCCAGAAATTGTTACTTTTGAATATGAGATTACAGACCCTGACCCATCAACTAACTGTTCTGACAAGGCAACTGTTACCATAAGGATAAACTCAATCAATGATTGTCCAACTGCCTATGATGATACCATATTTGTTGACGCACTAAATAATGACCTCATTATCAAGGACTTAATTGCTAATGATATTGATATCGATAATCCACTCGATTCATCCAGTATTTTTATATTAGATCCACCTCTATACGGTGACCTAATTGTCAACGATGATGGAACGATAACATATGATTATATAGGATCTCCTAGCAAAAGAGATAGTATCACGTATGCTATCCAGGACTCTCTAGGTTGTATCTCTAATTACGCTAAAGTTTGGATAAATATCGAAAATATACAGTTCCCAGAATACGAACTTCCTTCATACTTTACTCCTAACGCAGATAGGTTTAATGACTTTTTTACTATAAAATATAAGAATATAATACTTGGAAACGTTAAATTTGAGGTGAAGATAATGGATAGATACCAGAGGATTGTCTTTGAGGGTGATGTCTATAACGACATTATTTGGGATGGAATAGACCAAAATACCACTGGTGATGCTAATAAAGGACTTTATTTTTATGAAATAACACCGATAGAATATGGCGACACGAGAGCCAGAACTTTAGTAGGTGTAATATTTTTAGACAGATGACAAAAAAGATAACATTATTACTTTTCGTATTTATTTCTTCAATTAATACCTATGCCCAGGAATATGTAGAGGTACTTAGGGCATCGGATAATAATATTTTAGTAAACCCTGCTCTTGCCGGAATTGACGGAAGAAATTCACTTACAATTCTTGACACTCGTTCTCTAAGGGGTTCTAGATTTAATTCTGCCCTGAGTTATGCATCTGCTAGTTTCAGGATGACTGATAATATGATATACTGTCCTGCACCAGGATATTTTTCATCTAATAGTGGTAGAAGAAGTTCNCAGAGGATAACAACAAACCACTTCCAGACAAGTGTAGACCTATTGAATTACTCAAATGATATNTTTAGAAGACTTTCTGCTGGACTTACCNTAGGGTATAGNCAACAGCTAAACAGAGAGATGAATGTCATGTTNGCNATGAAGACAAATATCTCNCAAGATAAATTTGATCTNCTTGCGTGGGATACTTCAGANCCTTTATACCAGAANTGGTCAAATAGTGGATTTAAACAATCAATTTTTGGTATTACTCCAGGTATTACTATCTACACAAGAAATTTTCTGATAGGATTATCAACAAAAATTGGTCTGACTGGAGAAGAGAAATATAGTTACCAGGAAGGTAAGTTTGATCCATTTGGAAACGCTACAATTGCTACTATGTCTTATGATGTGCCAGTAGGTGGTAGTGTCCTCTCTCTAAGCGGTAATTATGTTATAATTGATGATGAACCGAACTTCTATTCTTTCGGTGCTAAAATCCCTCTCTCTGAAAGTATTTCAATTATGGGCGGATCAAGGGACTTAGTTGAAGTGTTTGGTGGTTTAAGTCTTAACTTCTANGGAAGCACATCTTTAGAAATTTTTATCAATAACTTTATCGGTAATAGTGTCAGAAATAATGTTCCGATATACTCAATTAGACTAAAAGCTTTCGATATTTTTTAGTTAAAGACTGCATTTATTGTAATTCGTTCTTATCTTTAATTCCCGTATGGAAAATAGGAAAAATACGTATACNGAGGACAGTATTAAGTCCCTCGATTGGAAAGAGCATATACGTACCCGTCCTGGAATGTATATCGGTAAATTAGGAGACGGTTCAGCAAAAGATGATGGGATATATGTTTTGATAAAAGAAGTTATTGACAACTCTATTGATGAACACCTTATGGGTCATGGTAAGGTCATTAAAATTAAAGTAAAAGATCATAAGGTAGAAGTGAGAGACTACGGTAGGGGTATCCCTCTTGGGAAAGTAATTGATTGTGTCTCAAAAATTAATACAGGAGGAAAATACGATTCAGAAGCTTTTCAGAAATCTGTAGGATTAAATGGAGTTGGACTCAAGGCTGTAAATGCCTTGTCTATGAAATTTCAAATTGAATCTTTCAGAGAGGGAGAAATAAAACATGCTCAGTTTGAGAAGGGAAATACTGTTGTAGACGATAAGATTAAGAAGACAGAGGAGAGAAATGGTACATCTATCATGTTTGAGCCTGATAATTCAATCTTTAAGAATTATAACTACATCCCAGAATATTTAGAAGATCAGATCTGGAACTACGCTTATCTTAACTCAGGACTTACCCTNAANTATAATGGAAAAAAGTACCACTCAGAGAATGGCTTGCTTGACCTACTNGAGAGTAAGACAGACCCTGAAGCGATAAGATATCCTATTATTCACTTCAAGGGACAGGATATTGAGTGTGCGCTAACTCATACAAATAACTACGGGGAAGAGTATTACTCTTTTGTTAATGGTCAGTATACAACACANGGTGGAACACACTTAGCAGCNTACAAAGAAGCTATTGTAAAGGCAGTAAGAGACTTTTTTAAGAAAGATTACGACGCAACAGACATAAGGGCTAGCGTTGCGGGAGCTATAGCAATTAGGGTGCAAGAACCAGTATTTGAGTCTCAGACAAAAACGAAGCTAGGATCCCTTAACATAAGTCNAAAGGGTCAGACAGTAAGATCTTTTGTTAATGACTTTGTTAAAAAAGAACTAGATAATTTCCTTCATAAAAATCCTGATACTGCACAGGCACTCCAGAAGAGAATACTTCAGTCGGAGAGGGAGAGGAAAGAGATTGCTGGAATTAAGAAGCTTGCTAACGAGAGAGCGAAGAAAGCAAAAGTTCACAATAAGAAATTAAGAGATTGTAGAATTCATCTAAACGATAAGAGGGGTGATGATGAGCTTAAAGGTAGCTCAATGATATTTATAACAGAGGGAGACTCTGCTAGTGGTTCTATCACTAAGTCAAGAGATGTTCAGACACAGGCCGTATTTAGTCTTAGAGGTAAACCATTTAACTGTTTCGGACACACAAAGAAGATTGTATACGAAAACGAGGAATTTAACCTTCTTCAGCACGCTTTAAATATCGAAGATGGACTTGAAGGGCTGAGGTATAACAAGATTATAATAGCTACCGATGCAGATGTTGACGGTATGCATATACGCCTATTACTTTTGACATATTTCCTCCAGTTCTTTCCTGACCTCGTAAAAATGGGACATGTCTATATTCTTGAGACGCCACTTTTTAGAGTTAGAAACAAGAAGAAAACATTTTACTGTTATGACGACGAAGAGAGGAATAAGGCGGTTGAGGAGTTAGGTAAAAAACCTGAAATAACTAGGTTTAAGGGTTTAGGTGAAATTTCTCCTTCTGAGTTTAAAAATTTTATCGGAGATGACATCAGACTAGAGCCCATTATTTTAAATAGAAAATCTAAGATAAGTGACCTGCTGTCCTTCTACATGGGAAAAAATACTCAGGANAGACAGGAATTCATAATTGATAAACTACGAGTNGAGAAAGATTTAATTGATATTGAANAATGAGCGAAGAAAATATTGATAATAGCCTAGAACAAACTCAGAACACTGATAATCCAGTATCTGATCTTTATGAAGATTGGTTTTTAGACTATGCCTCATANGTAATTCTTGAGAGAGCTATCCCATCTATTGACGACGGGTTAAAACCTGTNCAGAGAAGAATTTTACATTCAATGAATAATATCGAAGATGGGAGATATAATAAATGTGCTAANATTATTGGTAGTAGTATGCAGTTTCATCCACACGGTGATGCCTCTATTGAGGATGCGCTTGTTAATTTGGGACAGAAAGATCTTCTTATAGATACTCAAGGAAACTGGGGTGATGTGAGGACAGGTGATAAGGCAGCTGCATCTAGATATATAGAAGCTAGATTATCAAAATTTGGTATAGAGACTGTATTTAACGATAAAACAACGAAATGGAAGCTGTCTTATGACGGGAGGAAGAAAGAGCCAGTTAATTTACCAGTTAAATTTCCTCTTCTTCTAGCTCAGGGTGTCGAAGGAATTGCTGTAGGTCTATCTACTAAGATTATGCCCCATAACTTCTGTGAGCTTATAAAATCATCTATTTCTTACCTTAAAGGAAATTCATTCAAGCTATATCCAGATTTTCCTAATGGAGGTATGGTTGATATTGCTGATTATAATGATGGAAAAAGAGGTGGTAAAATTAGGGTTAGAGCAAAAATTAGGGAGATTGATAAATCTACTCTTNTAATTGATGAAATTCCCTACAATACAACAACTACAAGTCTTATAGATTCCATTATCAAGGCAAATGATAAAGGAAAAATAAAAATTAGGAAGGTAATAGATAATACAGCNGATAAAGTNGAAATTTTAGTTAATCTNCATAAGAACCAGTCCCCGAGTATTACAATAGATGCCCTGTATGCATTTACAGACTGCGAAGTATCTATATCTCCAAATGCATGTGTTATTGTTAATGAAAAACCACAATTTTTAGGAGTTAAAGAGATTTTAAAGTATTCTGCTGACTCTACTAAAAAGCTTCTCCAGAAAGAATTAGAGATAAAAAGAGACGAGCTTAAAGAGAAAATTTTATTTTCAACGCTAGAGAAGATATTCATAGAAAATAAGATTTATCAGAAGATTGAGAAATGTGAGACATGGAATGATGTTTTAGACACAATTGATAAAGGTCTAGATCCTTATAAAAAAGATTTCTACAGGGATATTACTAAAGATGATATTGTAAAACTTACAGAGATAAAAATTAAGAGGATTTCAAAGTATGATAAAGANAGACTTAATGATAATATAGTTAAGCTAAATGAGGAACTTNATAANACTCTTAAAAACCTAAAAAATATAGTAGAGTATACAATTGAATACTACTATAACATTTTGAATAAATATGGTAATGGGAGAGAGAGGAAGACTGAAATCATAAAGTTTGATACTATCAAAGTGAAGTCAGTAGCTGCAAATAATGTTAAACTTTATGTCAACAGAAAAGAAGGGTTTATAGGATATGGTATTAGGAAGGAAGAGCTTGTATGTAACTGCTCAGATATCGATGATATAATTACTTTCTGTGCTGATGGCTCATATAAAATCGTAAAAATTCAGGATAAGGTATTTGTAGGTAAAAATATAGTTCTGACTCAAATTTGGAAAAAATCAGACAAGAGAATGGTCTTTAATGCNGCTTATTTAGATTCTAAGACNGNTTTTTCATATGTTAAACGATTTCAGGTAACCTCTGCAACAAAAGAAAAGATATATAATATAGGAAAGAGTGAGAAAGGGTCTAAACTACTACATATTGCTCCTAGGCCTAATGGAGAGTCTGAGGTAGTTACTGTACATATTCATGCTTCACAAAAAGCAAGGAAAAAAGTTTTTGATTATGACTTCTCTGAAATTGAGATAAAGGGAAAGGCTGCAAAAGGCAATATCTTATCTAAGTACAGGGTAAGAGCTGTGAAGGAGAAGAGTCTTGGTCTCTCCACCTTGTCAGGTATTAAAATTTATTATGATAATTCGATAGGAAGGCTAAATACTGAGAGCAGGGGNGAGTATCTAGGTAAATTCAACGGTGACGACATGATTATTGTAGTCTATAAAGATGGAAATTATGAACTTACCTCGTTTGAGCTTACAAATAGATATGATTGGAATAATGTCCTGTTCCTTGATAAATACAGTCCTGAGGGTGTATTATCAGCTGTTTATTATGAGGGTAAGCTAAAAAATTATTACGTAAAGAGATTCAATGTAGAGACAAACACTATGAATAAAAAATTCATGTTTATATCTCAAGAGAAAGGATCAAAACTTGAGTATNGTACCTATAAACTTGGAGAAACTATTTCATTTAAATATTTCTCTAATAAGAAGTTAAAACCAACTGAGATAGATTTAGATTCATTTATTGACGTAAAGGGTTGGAAATCTATAGGAAATAAAATTACTATTGACAAGGTAAGGTCAGGAACATTTTCACTANTTAATAGGAAAGANGTAGAAGAGAAGGAAGNCATAAAAGTAGAGGAGAAAGTTATGANTTCTGAAGACANACCAAAGAATAAAACAACAAAATCAGAAGGGGAAGATAACTTCGATGTTGGAGAAACTTTAGAGCTAGATTTGGATACAGATCAATTAAATTTATTTGATGAAAAAGATTAAGGTTGCTGTTGATATTGGCAACTCTAATGTTGTTGTTGGTCTATTTATAGAAAATAAGTGGGAGAAAGTATACAGATTAAGTTCTAGGAAGAATATTACTTACTGGTCTTTCAAGAATAAACTCAAGAAAATTATTTCTCTCAATGACTTTAATCCTTCCAATGTTGAATCTGTTATAATAAGTAGTGTTGTGCCAACTTTGACAGATGTAGTTAGAATGTCCTGTAGTGATATGTTATCTGAAAATATCACCATTATAAAATCTAAAGAAGTAAAACTTGTGAAAATTAAAATCGATGATATTAATGAAATAGGTACAGATTTAGTTTGCAATGCAGTAGAGGCTTCAAGTATGTATGATGAAAATGTGATAGTTGTTGACTTTGGTACTGCGCTTACTTTTACTACAGTTTCAAAATCAAATGAAATTCTTGGAGTGAATATTGTTCCGGGACTTCAGACTGCTATTAGCTCACTTTATAAGAATACAGCAAAATTACCTACCATTGAAATTGAATTGCCAGACAAGGTAATTGGAAAAAATACAGTCCATTCAATACAAAGTGGAATTATGTTTGGATATGTTGGGTTAGTGAAGGAAATGTTGGATAAAATTAAATCCGAATTAACTGGAAAAACTAAAGTAATTGCAACTGGTGGGCTTTCAAAATTTGCAAAACCTCTTAAGGGTTATTTTAATGATATTTTACCTACTCTAACATTAGATGGAATGATTAAGATTTTAGATAAAAACAACAAAAAAATATAATAAATTGCGGAAATATTTGAACTAAAATCTTTTATTTCAGTATAAAATATAGACATCAATTAAACTAAATAAACTAATGTTATGAAAAGTGTTATTACTTGTGATATGGAGGGTAGAGTTCTAACTATGAACGATGACGCTGTAAAGATCTTTGGATATAAGAAGGAAGAAATTATTGGAAAAAAAAGAGTATCAATTTTCTCACCAGGAGAAATCGTTATTCAAAATGTAGGAAACTGGTTGGCAACCGCAGATAAACTTGGTGAATATGTTGGAAAAACATATTTCCTTAAGAAAGACGGTACAAAAATTAATGCTAAGATAAGTATCAGGCCTACTTTTGCTGACGGTAAAAGCAATGCCCAAACAGGTTACTGTGGAGTTACAGAAGTTATTGATGAAGATGTTACTGTTCCAATTAACCTTTCAACGAAGATTATAAAGGGTGTTGCAATAACTAGAGTTCCATTTACATCTGCGTCAATATTTCCAATGTTGGCTATAGCTGCTTTCTATGCAGGATTAGGTGATGGTTTATTTAGTGTTACAAGTTTATTATTAGCTGTATTTGGTGTATTATTGTTACATCTTTCATCGAATGTTTTTAACGACTACTTTGATGTTAGTGATGGGACTGACGAAGCTAATAATGAATATTTCCAACCTGGTGGTGCTGCAATCACCGGTGGTAGTAGGGCAATAGAACTTGGAATTATTACTTTAAATAAGACTAAAACTGTTGCTACCTCCCTTTTACTTGCTTCTCTACTAGTAGCAGGTTTTTTATTTTATAATATATATCAGGTAACAGGTGCAACCTCAAATGTAGAAGGTGCTCTAGCTGTTGGATTGTCAGGGTTATTTTTAGGATATTTTTATACTGCTAGACCTCTTAGACTTGTTGCGAGAAGAGGACTAGGGGAGTTAGCAATCTTTCTTGCTTTTGGTCCACTTCTTACATTAGGAACGGGATATGCTATTTCAGCAGAAACTATAGTTTTCCTATCTAGTGAATTTTATATGTTACTATCATTAGGAGTTCCATTTGGATTTTTAACTACAAATATCTTATATATTAATCAGTTTCCAGATGCTGAAAGTGATGCAAAGACTGGTAAGAATCACTTAGTTGTCACTTTAGGTAAGAAAGCAGCTAGATGGGGTTATTTAGTGATATTATCACTCGCATTCTATTCTTCTGTCTACCTTAATGATTTATTAAATGTTCACGAAAATTTCAATTCAAATGTATTCCTCGTTGGAAATGCAGTATTGTATTTATTTGGATTATCAATTTTCATGAAACTATTGAAGAATTATCAGAAGAGAGAATTAGTTAATGCTAACATCCAAACTATTATACTCCAGACATTGTTCTGTGTGTTCTATATTATCTCTCTTAACTTATTCTTTATTTAATGAAGCTATATATCATTCGTCACGCTGAGACTGAATATAATAAAAAGGGTATAATTCAAGGTTCTGAGGTTGATAGTGACATTAATGATGTAGGTGAAAGTCAAGCAAATTCATTCTACGAGTATTATAAGGATATAAATTTTGATAAAATTTATGTCTCAGATCTTAAGAGAACCTTCCAGACGATAAGAAGGTTTACTCAAAATGGTTTATCATATGAAAAACTTAAAGAATTTAACGAGATAAGCTGGGGGGTTAACCAGGGTAAAAGTGATGATTTAGAAGATTATGCCAGACTTATTGATACATGGTTAGCTGGTAATTTAGATAATAAGTTTGAGGAGGGAGAATCTCCAAATGAAATGTCTGTAAGGCTTGTAAAAGGATTTAATAAAGTATTAGATGATGATTACGATACAGTGCTCTTATGTATTCATGGAAGAGCTCTAAGAATATTACTATCAAAAATCATTGATAATGACTTAACTAAAATGGATAAATATGTCCACTCAAACACTGGACTCTATATATTAGAATATAAAAATGGTAAATATGAAATTTTAGGAAGTAATCTAAGAGATCACCTAGAGTAACTATTTCTTAGCTGCCGCTTTTTTTGTAGTAGCTTTCTTAGGTGCAGCTTTCTTTCTAGAAGTTCTTTTCTTTGGCTTTTCAACAACTTCTTCAGCTATAACATCAGCTAATATTCTACCACAGTACTCACAAAGAATTATTTTCTTCTTTTCTTTGATTTCTGCTTGCCTCTGAGCAGGAACAACATTAAAGCATCCACCGCATGCACCTCTTGATACTTTTACGATAGCAAGTCCGTTTCTTTGCCTTTCAACTAGTTTCTCATAAGATAGTAATAAACTNGGTTCTANTTTTTTTGCAGCTTTAGNCTTTANAGCATCTAATTTTTTCTCTTCTTCTTGACTCTCACCTGAAAGAGCTTCAAGATCAGCCTNCTTTGATTTNAGAATCTGTGTTTTCTCTTTAATNACTTTTTTAGTAGCCTTTACCTGCTCGTTAATCTCTTCAATTTTAACCTCATTTTCTCCTGATTTTTTGATGAAAATTTTAGAATCTAATTCT
>NZWZ01000017.1 GCA_002701745.1 Flammeovirgaceae bacterium | reverse complement strand
AGACTCATAATCCCATGTCTTCATAGTTAGTCCAATTACCTCATAACCCTGTTCTTTTAAAAGAATTGCAGTAACAGAACTGTCAATTCCCCCACTCATTGCTACAAGAACTTTTCCATGTTTACTCATTATTGAACCTATTATGTTTAATTTGCAAAAATAATTGATTTATAAAGAGAATTATAATGTCATTAAAGTATTTTGTTCATGTAAGTTCAATTTCTAATTTAAGTGATGCTAGATATTGATCTGGAATGATGGTTGATAGTTTAGGGTATAATTTAGATGAAAATTCAAATAATATACTTTCTATTGATTCTGTAAAAGAAATATCTCAATGGGTAAATGGAGTAAAGTTTATTGCTGAATTTTATAATTCATCAGAAGAACATATAAATAAAATTCTAGAAAATGAGATTTTTGATGCTATTCAGTTGAATATCGAAAATAAAATCAAAAATATAAACTTTAATGATNGTAAGGTTTTAATTCGAATATCAAANCCAAATGAAATTAATGAAAATACTAATAAGNTTTTGGATGAAAACTTNCCTAAAACAGAAACATTGATAATTGATAACTTATCTANNGAATCNATAAATAATTTAGGNTATCTAGATANAAAATA
The DNA here is from genome assembly GCA_002701745.1 of Flammeovirgaceae bacterium. GTDB lineage: Bacteria > Bacteroidota > Bacteroidia > Cytophagales > MED-G16 > MED-G16. Next base: position 11,971 of record NZWZ01000017.1, on the reverse strand, counting down.
CATGTTAATAATNAATCCNTATGAGGATATATCNTCNNTCATTAGTAAGNTTNAANANAANAATTTTGGCCTNTTACTTAANGGGTCCAGTGAAATAAGGCCTGGTCTTAAAGATTATGATTCTTTATCTGNGTTTTTAGAATCAATCGATGATTCATTTTAANCATTCTAATAGTTTGATTTTCTTTCCTTGTAACAAAAACTTTTTTTCATATTTNGTTTTAACACTTTTATACAGATCAAATTTTGANGATGAATGTAAATCTTTTGTGTAATCATTTAAGNTAAATTTAGAAGATTTGATTTCANCAATTGAGAAATTAAATAAATTATCATCGTCAGTCTTTAAAATCAACCTNCCGTNTTTATTTAGTATTTCATAGTAAAGNTTCAAAAAATTNAAGTTTGTAAGTCTTTTTTTTATATCTCTTTTTTTAGGTCTTGGATCAGGAAATGAAATAATAATCTCTTCAACTTCATCTTTTTTAAAAAAATCAATAATNTTTTCAATTTGGATTCTTAAAAAAAAGGCGTTTTTAGATTTATATTTTTCTAATTCTTTNGCCCCTTTCCAAATTCTNGCTCCTTTAATATCTAAACCTATAAAATTTTTTTCTGGATCGATAATTGATCTTTCTACAGTATATTCTCCATTACCACAAGCTAATTCTAGAACGAGAGGGTTTTTATTATTGAATATTTTATGCCAATTTCCCTTAGAATTATTGTATAACTCTTTTCCTTCTTGGATTACATAATTAGAATTAATGTTATATGCGTATCTTTCTAACTTATTTTTCATTNTAATCNGATAATAAAAATAAACTTCCNCCNATAAATATNAAATCATTAGATGATGNTCTTTTTTTACAAAATTCTATAGCATNATTTATATCTTTTTTCACAATATGATCTAANATATTTTCCTTAAAAAATTNACTTAAATCGTNNGTGTCTATACCTCTATTATTANAAGGTTTAGTTAANATATATTTATATCTTTTTGGTAGAATTTTACATATTTCATCCCATTTTTTTTCTTTNACNCCACCTATAATAAAATATAATTTTTCAAATTTTAANGTATTTANTTCTTTAATTANACTCTNGAATGCATCTATATTGTGACATCCATCNGANATNATATATGGTTTATGAGATATAATATTCCATCTTCCATAAATTTTAAATTTATTTTCTAATANATTTTTTATANATAATTTCTTATTAAATAATTTAACAANCTNAATAAAGACTAAAAGAGCAACTCTTATATTCTTNAAAAAATAATCAGTTGGATTNTTTAATTTTATTTCAAAAGAATTTGATNTTTTATAGTCAACTTTTATTACTCTATGATCAATCTTTTTTNATAATGAAATAATTTTNAATTCTTTAGTTGCATTAAAATATTGCACATTATTAAGTTTACATTNATCTTGAAAAATGTAATCAATATCTTCTTGTATTTCTCCTTTNATAAAAATTGAATTTTTTTTNATTATTCCAGACTTTTCCNNTGCTATATCTTGAATATTATCTCCTAAAATATTTTGATGATCAANCCCCACATTTGTTACTACACTCATTATTGGATTAAGGATATTGGTAGAATCTAATCTACCCCCTAGCCCCACCTCAATTATAGCTAAATCTACATTTTTGTATTTAAAGTATTCAAAGGCCATTATTGTATTAATTTCAAAAAATGAGAAATCATTTNATTCAAAAAATTCTTTATTATTAAAGATGAATTTCTTTATAAAAGACTTACTAATCTTAGAACCATTAANCTGAATTCTTTCTCGGAAATCATAAATATGTGGAGAAGTAAATAACCCAACCTTNAAGTCTAGCGATAGANATAAATTAGCAATTGATGTAGATGTAGTTCCTTTCCCATTNGTTCCACCAANATGNATTGATTTAAANGAATTTTGAGGATTATTAAAATAATTAGCTAATATTTTTATGTTTGTCAAACCAGTNCTTATAGCTGATTTCCCTGATTTTTGATAATTAGGAATATTGTTAAAAAGAAACTCTATAGCTTCATCATAATTCATTCTTCAATAACTAATTGTTCTTTATTATAAAGGTGATTTTTCCTTTAGATACCTCTGCTGGGTTTTCATTATTNGTTGGACTAAAAGTTAGTTTTAAAATTTCATCTTCATAAATTTTTCCAATAGCTGGACTCAAAGTAGTCTCTAGNGTTCTTAAACCAATTATTTCNCCATAATAATCTACAATGATTTCAAAAATAATTTTCCCACTTTCTCTACTATTATCAATAGGATTTGGTTCGAAGTCCCAAATCCATCCTTGCATTTCAAGTGATGATCCTTTTGATCCTGATTCAGAAGAAGAGTTATTTTTAAAAATAGCCCTTTCATCAATTATTTTTGTTGATGGTTTATTTTCATCGACAATGGATGAATCTATTGATTCATTTTTATTATTTGATTCAATTTTTGGGTTTTCATCTACAGCTACTAGAGATTCCAGATTAGATACAGGTTCTAATTCTTCAACTTCGACAAGATCGGATGATTCTAAATCATTTGTAGTATTATCCTCTTCATCGACATTTTCAATTATTGTTTCATTATCCTCTATAATATCTTCCGTTTCATTTTCTGTTATTTCATCCTCTATCTCAGTTTCATTATCATTTTCAGCTATATTGTTTGAATCAGAAATCTCAGTATTTTCCATACCTAACTCTATACCATATTCTTCTGGCGGTGGATAGGTTTCCTTCCATGCGACAATTATCATTAATAATAAAAAGAATAAAATATTTGTTCCAACTGTTAAATAAAATGCCTTCTTTTTTAAGTCTTTATTTGAGTCTATCATTTTTTTGGTGTTGATGCTATGGAAACNTTGGCTTCTAGAGANGTAGCAATACCAGCAACATTAACAAGATGNTCAACAGGTACATCTTTATCACAATGNAGNACAACTAATCCNTCATCCTCGCCTATTGCATTCCTTANTATAAANTCAAGATTNTCAATAGAAGTTTCTTGATCATTTACAAAATACTTTAAATCTTTTGTTATCGTAACTGAAACTTTTTGAATTACTATTGTTGAGGATTTACTTGATGGTAAGTTAACTGGTAATCCAGANGGTGTNACNAATGATGCAGTCAACATAAAAAATATTAGTAAAAGGAATATGATGTCAGTCATNGACGACATACTAAACAATGGATTTANNTTATTNTTAGNCTTTAAATTCATTTTTTACTTTGTAATGTTTCTATAAANTCAATAGTTGTATATTCCATCTTNTGAATTAATTTTTCTACTCTAGAAACAAGATAATTATATGAAAGNTAAGCTATGATACCTACAAANAAACCAGCTGCNGTTGTTANCATAGCTTCATATATACCACTAGATAATAATTTTGGACTTACAGCACCTTCTTCTTCAGCAATTGAAATAAATGCTTGTATCATACCTGTAACTGTNCCTAAAAACCCAATCATAGGGGCAGCACCGGAAATAGTAGCTAANAAGCTTAAGTTTTTTTCTAAATTNTAAATTTCAATTTTTCCAACATTTTCAATTGAAGTTTCAATGTTTTTTAATGANGTATTAAATTTATTTAATCCTTTGAGAATCATTCTTGAAACAGGATTATTAGTGTCATTACATATTAGTTTAGCACCGTTTATATCATCATTTTTAACTCTTGATATAATTTCATCAGTAAAACCTTTTGGTGATTTTGATTCCCTATTTATTATTAAAATTTTTTCAATTAATATATAGATTGTAATGACAAATAATATTAAAATAGGAATCATCATGAATCCACCTTTAAATAAAAGTTCCATTACNGTTATCTGTTCTTGATCCAATACATTTATAGTTGAATCGTTTGTATTTAAAAATTGTAGTATCAATATTTTAAAATCCATAATTCATTATTTAGTTTTTCTTTGTATGATTTTAAATTTTCTTTAGCTGTATCAATATCANCATATACATCAACTGCAACTCTAAACATTTTATTTTGATTTACTGGTGATATTATAAATGCATTNAATCCATTATCATTTAAAAAATTAGCCTTATTTAAAGATAAATTATAATTTGAAAAGCTTCCTGATATAATATAATATTTTCCACTAAGTAAGTTTACTTCTATAGTTTTTGAAGAATTAACAGCGATTTCTTCATTACTTTCTTCTAAATCGTTCAATTGAATTAGTGAATCTTGATTATGAGAAACTAAGGTATCTTTTGTAAGGTTATTATCATTCTGTTCTACGTTATTTAAAGATTTAAAATTTGAAGAATCAATTTGATCAACTAACTCTTTAGAAGAGTATTTATAATAAAAAATTGTAACTACAATTAATATAATTATGGATATTAATTTACCAGAATTATTCTTCTTTAGCTTATAATCATCTATTTTAATATCTTTTAATCCAAAATCAATATCTTTTTTATTCATTTAAAATATCCATTTTACACCAACAANAAAATTTGTTCCTAATTCTGGATACATAAAAAATCTTTCATTATATCTATTGAGTATATTATTAACCTTTAGATTGAGGTCAATATTTTTGGATAAAGAGTAACTTGAATTAAAATAAATATCAATAAATGACTTCATCTTGATCAAGTTAGAATTAAAATCCATTCCATAATTTTCTAGTTCAAAATTTCCACCAAGACTTAGAGATATATCGTTTTTAGAAAAAGTATTTACTATATCCAAAACATAAAGAGGTTGAAACACATCATCATTCTCATATATAGTATGTAAGAAGTTAATGGAAGATTTTAAATTATCTGTGAATGAACCATTAAATGACAGAGAAAGATAATTTATAATTTCTTCGTCATTATTTCTTTTTAAAGTATATAAATACATAGGTACTTTTATATCAGAAGGTAAATTTTCACCGAAATAAGGTCTATAGTCTAAGGATCCTTGCTGTTTAACAGACTCATATGATAATGATATATAGGAATTCTTAAACAGGTTAACATCTAAACCAAATTTTACCCTGTAGAACTCTCTATTTAAATCAAATTGGTTAATAATGTTAACATCATAAATAAACGGCATATAGTTTAAAATATTAGAATACTTAGAGTAGTAATAGCCTCTTGACGCAGCTAAATTTATTGTTAAATTATTTCTAAGATATTTCAATTTAAATTTTGGAGAGAAAGATCCTTTAGTTGTAGAATTTTTAAGATTTTTTGATAGAATTTGATAAGTAGCATTTAATCTAATATTTATATTCCTTGAATTAAAATCATATATTAATGGTAACTCTAGTTGCGAAAAAGTTAATTTATTATCGTTACTATTATTGATCTCTCTTATCTCGTAATAATCAAATAATGGCACGAAGCTAAATAATGAATTTGATGGTGATAAAAGAATATTACCAGAAACTACATGTTGGGATTCGTTATGGAATAAGTTTTTGAATATTTTACCTGAATAATTAACATTAGAATTATATTTTTTTCCAGTATTTTCCCAATCTATTTTATAGTAAAAAGAGTTATTTGAGAACCTTAAGTTTTCTATTAGATTATCGGTCAAGGTTATATTTTCTGTATTAATAAAACCATAATAACCATTGGAATATGAACTGAAGTTCAGATGAGATGATATTTTTGAGTTTACGCTGTATTTATAATCAGCATAAACATTAATATCATTAATTTCTTCACCACTTACATTAGAAAGCTTATATCCTTTTGAGTTTAGCTTTATGTACAAATCAGAATAAATAGCAAAAGTATTTCCTGATTTGTAATATGGATTAGTATTTAAAATAAAAGTTGAATAATTCCCACCCATTAAATCAACAAAAATTTCTTTCTGATCTTCAGAGTAAGAATTATCTCTTAAGATTTTATCAATTTTATTATTTGATAAAATTGGAGTAAAAGATATATTTTCAAAGAGAAAGGGTTTTTTGTCTATGTTNTTGTTTTCAAGGTCAATTTTTTGAATTGACTTATCAACTTTAGGTAGTATGATATTACTATTTTTCTCAATTAAAATCTGAGCATCTTCAATCTCACCTTCATTAGATTGAGATAAAAGTAGATTAGCATTTAATAAAAATATAATTAAAATATACTTATTCATTTAAATCAATATTATTTTTTAGTTCTAAAGCTTTTATTCTTATTTCATCTATATCAGTATTATCAATTAAAGATTCAAGTGTTGCATTTGCCTGAAATCCTTCATTCATCGAAATAAATATATCAGCGATTAGTAAATAAGATTTACCAACCCAATAATCATAATTTGAGAAATTTTCATTTAAAGCATATAGTGTTTCAAGAGCTTGATTTTTTTGAGATTGACTATAAAATACTTTAGCTAATAAATAATTTGCTTCAGCTGCACTCTCATCATTTACAAGATTAATTGTAGCTAATAACTTATCAATTCCTTTAGTAATATCACCTGAATCTAAAAAGGATTTTGCACTTAGAAGATTTATTTTATTTCTGTTGTTAAATGATATTTTATCAAAACTGTTTATTTGAGAAGAGTAAAAATGAACAGAATCATAATTTTTTAAATAATAGTAATTTGTTAAAGACCCAATATATGAATCTATTCTCTCTCTATTGTTTTTACTGTTTTTTTCAAGTTTTTTGAAATAATTTAAAGATCTATTATAATTTTTTTGATTTAAATTAATTTGAGCAAGCCTATTAAGTGATCTAGAAAAATACTTAGAGTTTACACTATCTAAAAGTGTTTCATANACTGGACTTGCGTTTTCATATTTTTTTGTTTTAAAAAAAGATTCTGCTAAATAATAGTTTGTTTCATACTCATTAAATACTTGCTCTTCCTGAGAAAAAATTTCATCAACATAAGAGATCAGATCATCATATTTTTGGTTGAAATAAAGGTTTCTAATGTTATCAAATTGTATTTTTAAAACATTATCGTTATCAGGGAACCTATTTTTGTATTCAGTAATTAAACTATTTAACTGAGTGAAATTATTTGTAAATGAAACAATTTTTTGCATACCTAAAATTGCTTGACTTTGTATTTTTTCATCAGATATATTTTTTAAGACATATAAGTAATCATCCTCTGCTTGGTCATAGGATTTTAGATTAAAGTATGAGGTTGCTCTATTTAAAAATGAATAAGATATATATTCACTGTATTTATATTCATCAATTATTAAATTATAATTTATGATGGATTTATCAAACTCAGAATTCTCAAAATATATTTGAGCCTTTCTAAAAATAGCATCATCATCTAAAGATTTTTCTGAATTTAAAATTACTTTATCCATATACTCTATAGATTTAGTAAAATCATCTAAACCATAATAACAAAGTCCAATTTGATAGATTATATAATTTCTATTGATATCACTATTTTGTAATGCAGTATTATAATATTTAATAGAACTATTAAAANTTTTAGATGCATAATATGAATCAGCAAGTCTAAGTATAGGATCAATATCTTTTGAAGAAAGTTTATTGTCTTTTAAATCAAGATAGTTTTTTAAATATTTAGAAGCATTTAAGTACTNATTCAAATTAAAATAAGAATATCCTAGTTGAAGAAATATCTTTTTTCTTAATTCTACATTCATATTAAGATTAATTATTCCTAAAAGTTCATTGACCGCTTCTTTATATAAATTACCAATAAATAATGCTTCAGATTTATTTAAAGATGATTTGATGTATATTTCAGAATCTAGGTTATATTTTTTAGATAAATCAAAATATTTAATTGAGCTTTTAAAGTTTCCTCTATTAAACTCTCCTACCCCCTTCTGATATGTTACATACTGAAACTTAATTTTATCATTCTCTGAAATATTCCCTTTAGAATTTAGATAAGAGATTATCCTGGAATAATTATTAGTCATAAAATAATTTTCGCTTAATAAATCATCAACTTCTGTAAAATTTTCATTCGGATAAGACTTTTTATACTTATTTAAAACTGCTATTGATAAATCATAGTCGCCTAACTCATAATTAGATTTAGCATAATTAATTAAGGATTTTTTTGTGTATTCAGAATTATCTTCTTTCTTATAAGAAGCATAAAAATAATTTTTTGCTAGATTATAGTTTTTCTCATCAAGAAAAATCATACCAAGATAAAATGATGAGAATTGAGAGTACTTTAAGGAAGAATATGATAATTCTTTAAATAATGATTTTGATAATTCATAGTCTCCATTCATATATTGAGAGTAAGCTATCATAAATGAAATTTCATCTTCTCTATCAATTTTACTTTCAAGTTTNGAAAGAATATCAACTACTTTATCATATTTTTCTAAAATAAAATATGACTTAGCTATAAAGAAAAAGCAATAATCGATATTTTCAACTTCTAGATTTAGTCTATTTTCGAATAATATAACTTCTTCATAATTCTTCAATAAAAAGTTAATGCTAATTAAATACTGAAGATATTTGTTTTCTAGATCATCATCATTTGATTTTTTAAAGAATTCTAATGACGAATCAAATTCATCATTTAGGTAAGATATAACTCCTAGATAGAAATTTTTTCTATTAAAATATATTTCATCATTTACTAAATCAAGATATTTTCTAGATTGTTCAAAATTTTTATTATTAAATTCAGAGACGCCTAATAGAAAATTAATCTCATCATTTTTCTTATTTATTATACCTAAAAATTTAACTGCAGATTTAAATCTATCTTTATAAAATTCTGATTTACCATATTCGTAAAGGAGTTCATCTCTAGTGTTTGAATTATTGCTTATTATATAACCCTCAATATTATCACTAATAATTTTTAATTTTCTTGATGGTAACATTGCATCAGATGAATTAAAATTTGATTTAAGAAGAGATACTATATAATTAGCGACTAGATTAGGATCAATATTATCATAGTCTTTAGATTTAAATATATTCTCAAAATATGATACATAAAGAGAATAATTTTGATTAGAAAAATATTGATTTAACTTTTTATTATCCTGAGCTAAGGATTTATTACAAAATACTATTAAAATAAAAAGTATAAATAATCTCATCTATAAAATAATTTATAAATAATTTGACCCATTAATGCTTTATTGTCAGCTTTCAATTGTTTAAGACCCTTTGATACTAAGTCTAGTTCCTTGATAAAGGATATAATCATAAATAATTCATTTAAAGTATAATTTTGTATTGCGCGTGCATATGATCTTGCCACATAAGGATGAACGGAAATTTCTGAAGATATAGTATCAGGATTAGAAAGATTTTTAGATTTAACTACTAATAATTTAGAGTAAAAACCATACATATATATTATAAGTTGTTGTATAGGAAACTTTTTTTCGTTTGAAGTAAAATAGTTCATGATTTTTCCACATTTTAATGAATTCCTATCTATGAGACTATCTTGAAATTCAAATAAATTATATTCTCTATTAATTCCTACAAGATTTAAAATATCATCTTTTGATATATTTTTTGACTCAATATTTGAATAAATTTTATTCAATGCGTTATCTATTTTTTCAAGATCATTCCCAATATTTTCAGTCAATATTAATAACGCATCATTTGATATAGAATATTTTTTTTTCATAACCTCAGACTCTATCCATTTTGGAAGTTGATTATCATATATTTTATTGTCTTTAGAAGAGGAATCAAGAATACAAGATGATTCATTAAATGATTTAAAGAGTTTGCCCCTCTTATCTAATGTTTTATTGTTTAAACAAAATATTAAGGTTGTTGATGGATTTACATTTGATAAATAGTTTATTAATAATTCATTCTTTTTATCATTATTTCTCTTAAAAATATCTAACTCTTGAGCCTCTTTGATTATGACTAATTTCTTGTCTGACATCATCGGAAAACTTTTACAGGAAGAAATAATATTTTCAATACTGATGTCTCTTCCATAAAATATCTCTTGATTAAAACTTTTATTTTGATCTTCTATAAAATTATTCTCAAAAAATTGGCAGATTTTTTTAATAAAAAAGGTCTCCTCTCCCATTAGAAGGTAAATTTTAGAGAATTTATCTTCACTCAAATTTTTAATAATTTGATTATAGGTCTGAATCATTAGATTATTACATAAAAGTAATTAGTTTTTTAATAATATTGCATGTAAATAATTATTAAAAATATTAAGTATGAAAAATTTTGTTGGGGAATTAAAATGGAGAGGTTTAATACATGATATTACCCCAAAAACAGAAGATTATTTACTTAAAAACTCTACAGCAGGTTATATAGGATTTGATCCGACAGCAGACTCACTACACATTGGGAACTTAGTCCAAATTATGACTTTAGTTCATTTTCAAAAGTGCGGACATACACCTATAATACTAATAGGAGGTGCTACTGGAATGATAGGTGATCCATCTGGAAAATCTAAAGAGAGAAGTTTTTTAGATGAAGAAATATTAATTAATAATCAAAGGAAAATAAAAAAGCAATTTGAGAAATTTTTAAACTTTTCTGGTAATAATTCAGCATCTATAGTTAATAATAAAACATGGTTTGAAGATTTTAATATTTTAGANTTTTTAAGAAAAGTTGGAAAACATATTTCTGTAAATTATATGATGGCAAAAGATTCAGTCAAAAACAGACTTGAAACGGGAATTTCATTTACTGAGTTCAGCTACCAATTAATTCAAGGTTATGACTTCTACTGGCTATGGAAAAATAAAGATGTTAGAATTCAATTCGGTGGATCAGATCAGTGGGGAAATATCCTAACAGGAAATGAACTTATCAGAAGAATTGATGGAGGAGAATCTTTTGCACTTACTACCCCACTAATAACAAAATCTGATGGAGGTAAATTTGGAAAAACAGAAGANGGAAATGTATGGCTNGATGAGACAAAAACNAGTCCCTATAAATTTTACCAATTTTGGATAAATGTTTCTGATGAAGACGCAAAAATTTTTATTAAAATATTTACTCAAAAGAGTAAGGAAGAAATTGATATTTTAATATCTGATCATAATAAAGAACCTCATCTTAGGATATTACAAAATGCATTAGCTGAAGAAATTACAGAAATAGTTCACAATAAAGAAAAACTAAATATTGCAAAATCAACTTCTAACGTCTTATTTGGAAAGTTTAAAAAAGATGATTTTGAAAAATTAGANGAAAANGTCATGGATTCTTTATCAACNGCTGTACCATGTGTGAAAATTAATAAAGAAGATTTATCAAGGGATTTTAAAACATTACTTACAGAAACTACAAATTTTGAGATATTTAAGTCNAAGTCAGAATTAATNAGATTAATTAAAAACAATGGACTNAGTATCAATAAAGAAAANATATCAGATGATAATTATANACTTAGTGATAATCTAAAGTTTAATAAATATATTCTTTTACAGAAGGGTAAAAAGAATTATACTTTTATTATTGTTGAATAAACTTATATTTGTGGTAAAATTCAAAACATATGCAAAATTCTAAATTAGTTTCAGTAATTATTTTTTTACTTTTTGGTTTAACAGTNCTCTTTTCTTTTGCTTCAAGCATGTTTTATGTAATTGAGTCTACTGAAAGAGCTGTTATTTTTTATAAATTTGGTTCTACNGGACTAGANAAAAAAAATGTCATCACTCCTGGGTTCGGATTTAAGGCCCCTTGGAATGANCTCTATAAATTTGATATAACAGATAATTTNGTAGAAGAAACCATTGACGTTCTGGATGGTAGTGGTTTAAGTATAAATGTNGATGTGACAATGAATTTCCACTTAAGTTANGATAGTGTTGGAGAAATATATGAAACNTATCAGTTCGATTATCTAAGAAGACTTGTTAGACCTGTATTTAGATCTACTGTAAGAGATGTAATGGGTAGATACACTGCAGAAGAAATATATTCAACTAAGAGAGCAGAAGTTGAAAATTTAATACAAGAAGAAGCAAGTGAAG
>NZWZ01000058.1 GCA_002701745.1 Flammeovirgaceae bacterium | reverse complement strand
CAGGGGATGTTCACATTAAATATGGATATATAAAAAGTCACGATAATTATGTAGTGAAAATTGCATCAGGATTCTCTAAAAATGAGAATTTAGGTCTATCATCTAGTCATGGTGTTATGGTTATGTTCGATAGTAAAACTGGATATCTAAAGTGTGTCCTACATGATGAAGGTCATTTAACGAATGTTAGAACAGCAGTTGCTGGAGCCATTTGTGCAAAATATATTGCTCCAACACAAATTAAAGGTATTGGAGTAGTTGGAACTGGGATTCAAGCTAAAATGCAATTAAAGTTCTTAAAATTAGTAACTAATTGTAGGGACGTGTTTGTTTTAGGAAGAAGTAAAGAAAAAATTTCTAAGTATATTAATGATATGAATTTATTAGGATTCAATGTAGAGAAAGTGAGTAACTCAAGCGAGTTATGTAAAAAATCAAATTTAATTGTCACCACAACAAATGCTAATGAAAGTCTTATTAATAGGAAAGACATACAAAAAGGAACTCATATAACTGCTATAGGATCTGATACACCAGAGAAAAGAGAATTAGATCCTGAAATATTAAATATCGCAGATGCAGTGGTGGTAGATAGTATTTCTCAATGTTTAGAAAGGGGAGAAACAAAAAAAGCTCTTGATAAAAACCTGATTAAAGAAGAAAATCTAATTGAACTTGGTGAAATAATAGACTCTAATAAAAAAGTTAGGAGAAATAACAAAGAAATTACTGTTGCAGACTTAACTGGGGTGGCAGTACAAGATATAATGATTACTAACGCAGTTTATGAACAATTAATAAAATAACATGAAAAACCTTTTAATACTTATTCTATTTTTCTATTTGTCATTTGAATCAAATGCTAATAAAAATATGTCTAATAATGATTTTAAAAAAACAATTAAAAATCTAAAATATAGAAACGTAGGACCAACCAGAGGTGGTAGAGTTACTTCTGTTCATGGAGTTGATTCTCAAAAAAACGTATTCTATATGGGTACAACTGGAGGAGGAGTATGGAAAACAACAGATTATGGAAATAATTGGTATAATATTTCAGATGGGTACTTTAAATCACCTTCAATTGGAGCTATAAATGTTTATAAGAATGATCCTAATATAGTTTATGTAGGAACAGGTTCAGATGGATTAAGATCAAATATTATTGTTGGTAAAGGAATATATAAGTCAGTTAATGCTGGTAAAACATGGGATCATATTGGTTTAGAAAATGTTGGTCAAATTGGTGCAGTAGAAATTCATCCTGATGATCCTAATACCATATATGTAGCTGCAATAGGTCAGCCATTTAAAAATAGTCAAGATAGGGGTCTTTATAAAAGTACTAACGGGGGTATATCTTGGGATAAAATACTTTACCTATCTGACTCTATTGGTATCGTGGATATAGAATTTGCTCCTGATGATCCAAATACTATATATGCTGCTTCTTGGAGAGCAGAAAGAAAACCCTGGACAATAATCAGTGGTTCATCTAATGGAGGAGCATATAAGTCAATTGATGCTGGTAAGACGTGGAAGAAAATAGATATGGGTTTTGAAAGTAAATATATAGGTAAAATTGATTTTGCAGTATCTGAATCAAATCCTGATAGATTATATATTATGGTTGAGGCATCTGAAGATAAGGGAGGATTATATAAATCAGAGGACAGGGGAGAAACTTTTAAACATATGAATAATAGAGAAGAACTTGTTAATAGACCATTTTACTACTTAAATGTAGAATCAAACCCACTTAATTCAGATATTTTATACTCAAGTGCAAATAGGTTTATGATTTCTAAAGATGCTGGAAAGACTTGGAAGTCATATTCTACTCCTCATGGAGATAATCATGATATATGGATAAATCCAAATGATACATCAGTTTGGATACAGTCTAATGATGGTGGAGCAAATATCACTTTTAATTCTGGTAAAACATGGTCTACTCAATTTAATCAACCAACAGCGGAGATATATCAAGTAGAGGTTGATGATCAATATCCATATTGGCTATATGGTGGTCAGCAAGATAACTACTCTACAGTATCTGTACCTAGTTTACCTCCTTATGGTCTTCAAGCTGGACCAAATGCTTATATTACAAATACAGGTGGATGTGAAACTGGACCTGCAGTGCCAAAACCTGGAAATCCAAATATTGTTTATTCAAATTGTAAGGGAAGATTTGGGGTTTTTAATAAGGCTACTGGTCAAGAAAAACAGTATTATGTAGGTGCATCTAATATGTATGGCCATAATCCTAAAGATCTTAAATATAGATTTCAGAGAGTTTCTCCTATTCATGTATCACCTCATAATCCAGATGTCATCTATCATGCCTCACAGTATCTTCATGTCACAAAAGATGAAGGAGTAACATGGGAAACTATTTCTCCAGATTTAACCGCTTTTGAGTCTGACAAACAAGTTATATCTGGTTCTCCAATAACAAGAGATATAACGGGTGAAGAGTTTTACAGTACTATTTATTCTGTTAGAGAGTCTTCAATTGAAAAAGGATTGATTTGGGTCGGTGCTAATGATGGGCCAGTACATGTCACCTCTGATGGTGGTAAAAATTGGAAAAATGTGACGCCAAATATAAATATTAAAGGTGGAAGGGTTGATTCTGTTGAACCTTCTACTCATAATTCTTCTAAAGCATTTGTTACTATATTAAGGTATCAGCTTGGTGATTGGAAACCATATATTTATAGGACATATGATAAAGGTAACTCATGGGATCTTGTAACGAAAGGAATACCAAGTGATCATCCGGTAAGAGTTCTTAGGGAAGATCCAAAAAGAGAAGGGTTACTTTTTGCAGGAACAGAATTTGGAATGTTTATATCTTTTGATGATGGAAATACTTGGAATTCATTTCAACAAAATTTACCTGTAACTCCTATTACTGATATCAAAATTCATAGAAATGATGTTGTTTTATCTACTATGGGTAGATCTTTTTGGATTATGGATAATATTGATATTCTAAGGAATTTTGATAATAAAAATGAAGATATTCTTTATCCAATTACTAACACTATTAGGTATAGATATAGACCTTCATCAAGTAATCACGTTTCTTATCCTCAAAATTCTGTTATAATTGACTATAAAGTGGTTGGTGAATCAGTTGAAGAAATTTCTGTTCAGATTATGGATATGAATGATAA
Organism: Flammeovirgaceae bacterium; assembly: GCA_002701745.1. Classification (GTDB taxonomy): domain Bacteria; phylum Bacteroidota; class Bacteroidia; order Cytophagales; family MED-G16; genus MED-G16. The sequence continues at coordinate 12,903 of NZWZ01000058.1, read as the reverse complement.
TTTAATTAATTCTTATAAATCTAGAGTTCAAAATGAAAAAATTGAAAGTTATGAGATGTCTACTAATGAATTTACTTACATATCAAGTAGTAACCTTTCTAATAACAAAGGTTTAAATAGATTTACGTGGGATATGAGGCATAGGGGATCATGGAATAAAAACACAAGATTTTCATATAGGAATGGGCCTTTGGTTAAACCAGGAAAATATAAAATTATTTTAACGATTGACGATAATTCTTACACACAAAATATGGAGATAATTCCTGATCCTAGAATAAAAGATATCACTTATGATATATATAAAGAACAAGAGAGATTATTACTTGAAATAAGGGACTTTATGACAGATGTTAGACTTTTTGAAAACAGAGTTTCTAAAATGCTTGAGAAAAAACCAAAAAACAAAAAGCTTATTTCCTTAGATAAAGAACTTAATACAAAAGAAGGTACCTACATGCAACCTATGCTCATTGACCAAATTAGATACCTTCAGTCTATGTTAAGTAGGGCAGATCAAAAACCTGGAAAAGATGCTTATGATAGACTTGAGGAATTAAAAATAGAATTTAATTTATTAAAAGATAAACTAGGATGAAAGATCAAGATTTAACTTAGATTTGAATTTTTCATTTTCGTATTCGATTAACTTATTTGATTCTTTTAAAGATATAAATTTAAATTTTATTTTTTGGTTTGGTTTGACTTGAGATAATTTTGAGATATCAATCTTACAAATATTCCCAAATATTGGATAACCGCCTGTTGACTGAGAATCACTCATTAATATTATTGGATTACCATCTTTTGGTATTTGTATACTTCCTTTAGTTACTACTGTACTCTCAATTTCACTGTAATCATTTAGTTTTATTTTATAATCAATCAATCTTAAGCCCATTCTATCACTATTTGGAGAAATTTTGAATTTTATTTCATCTTCATTATCATAATTATTAACTCTATCAAAATGTATTCCTTTTATGACTCTTATAATCATATTTTGATTATTAAATCTCATAAAAGAAGAAGGAATTTTTTTGCTTTTACAATTTTTTAATTCATCAAACTCAATTATGTCATTTTTTAATAATTTTTTTCCGTTAAGACCACCTATTTGAATTTTATCATATGTTGACTTACTATTAAATGTTTTTTTAAGTTTCATTTTAGCAGAAAATCCAAGATATACTCTATTTGCATTAATACATTTTTTTATATCAAGAACATCACCACTTTTTATAGAGATTGTTTTTCCAGTTTCTATTTTATTGTTATTTAATTTAACCTCACATTTGGATCCATATAATGCAATTTTAGTATCAAAGTTTATTTTAATTTTAGGTCCATAATATGTTATCTCTAATAGCTCTGATATTATTTTTTTATCTAATAACCAATTTGTTAAAATATGAGAATATTCATCCATAGGCCCACTTTTAGGTACACCATATTTTTTAAATCCTGTTCTTCTTAAGTCTTGTATTGATGTATAAACACCTTCTCTCAAAATCTCAATAGTATTTTTCAAAATCAGTAATTTTTAAAGTCCTCTTTTTTAATTTCATGAAATATAATTTTATCTCCTTGATTAATATCTATTGGTGGAATTTTAGATTTATCGAATAGTTTTAAAGGTGTTTTTCCTATAATGCTCCAACCACCTGGACTATTAATATTATATATTCCTGTTTGATTTCCTGCAATAGCAACTGATCCTTCAGGTATTGATGTTCTAGGAGTATTTTTCCTTGGAACATTTAAAGATTTATCTATGTCTCCCAAATATAAAAAACCAGGTAAAAATCCAATAATTTGGACATCATAAGACTTATTTAAATGTTTTTGTTTTATCTGTTCAAAATCTAGTTTAGTGTAATGAGATATTTCTTGTATATCAATTGCAAACTCTTCATCATAGCATATTGGTATTTTCCAAGTTTTAAACTTATGCTTTTGTTTTATTTNATGGTCTTTTATTATTCCTTGAATTTTTTTAATTAGTCTATCAGATTTTATTTTAAATGGGTTGAAAATNACTCCTATTGAGNTTTTTAAANTNATTACGTCTTCNANTTCTGNTAAATTTAATTTTTCAATTTCCTTTGATATTATAGAGCTCTGNGGATATTTTAAATCTTTTAATATTATAATAGAATCTCCTGATGGAATTATATCTATCATTTTTTAATATTTGATTGAAATTTGTTAAATATTTTTTTAGCAAANATTGGTGCATTAGGTTGATCACCATGNATACATATNGTTTCAACNTCTATATCAACTAATTTATTGNTTATTGTTTTCACTTTTCCTTCGTACAGCATCCTTGAAATATGTTCAATCGAATTTTCTANNNTGGTAATCATAGAATTTTCATTTTTTCTATCNACTAAAGTTAGNTCTTCATTATAGTTTCTATCTGAAAAAACCTCTGATACATATTTAATTCCATGTTTTTCTGANATTTTTTTCCAATTCATTTTTGAAGGTCCATACAATTTTAGGTTTGGATCAATTTTTTTNATTGCTAANACAATAACTTCNGCAATATTATCATCAATAGTCGCCATATTATACAGTGCCCCATGTGGTTTNACATGATTAAGCTTGACACCATAAGTTTCAGTAATACCTTTTAATGCTGATACTTGATATAGTATTATTGACTCTAATTCATTAGNTTTTAGAGAAACTTTTCTTCTNCCAAANCCCTCTAAATCAAAATATGAAGGGTGTGCACCTATATTTACTTTATTATTNATAGCTAATTCTACAGTTGATCTTATTGTATTTGGATCACCACCATGAAATCCGCATGCTATATTACATGAAGTGACATATTTCATTATTTNACTATCGTTTCCTATTATATTTTCATAATAGGATTCTCCCATATCACAGTTTATATCTACTTTTTTTGTCATAATAATGTCAGGCTTCTATAACTTATAAANAAAGAAATTATTAATATAAAAATACCCAATAANTTATATGTTTTTGAATTAGTATAAGCACCCATTATTTTTTTCTTATTTATAGACCAAATAAGAAACCCGGCAATTAGAGGTAGAAACATTCCATTTATAAATTGTGCAAACTTTATAATAATAATAGGTTTATAACTCAAAGANGAAAANATTACTCCAATAATTATAATTAAATAAGATACTTTTTTGAATGAAGGATCTTCCCATTTTGGTTTGTATTTGAAAATTCCTGAAAGAGCATATGANGTAGCNATAGGTGCAGTTANTGATGAAGTTATTCCAGCGCAGAACAATCCAATTGATATAAAATATTTTGAAAAACTNCNAAGAATAGGAGTGAGTTGNTTTCCTAAATCTACCGCATTTTTAATCTCAATAGGATTAATTAAANTTTGCATTGATGCAGATGTAATAATAATTGACAATGAAATTATTCCTCCAATTGTTATTGAAATAACTGTATCANAAATAGATTTTTTATGGTCTTCTTTTNTTTTCCACTTGTTTTTTGAAACATATGAATGAAGAAATAGATTATATGGGACTACAGTTGTTCCAATAANACCAATTACGTAAATAAAGTTATTATTATTGACGGAAGGAATTAAACCATTAAATAAGTCATTTATATTAGGTTTTGAAATAATTGCTAGGAAAATAAATGTAAGACTCATCATTGAAACTAGAAATATTAAAAATTTCTCAAAAACCTTATAATTTCCATTTCCAACAATTAAAATAAGTATAATACCTATAATTATTGGATTCAAATTTAAATCTAGATNGAATAAACTAATTGTNGAGACNCCAATAAAAGTCTCTAAACCCATNGAGGTTCCACTTATNTTTCCAGACTCATAAGCAGAATTCCCAATAAATAGAGAAAGAAAAATAAATGCAATTGCTATTTTTCTNATAATATTATTTTCAATATCTACTAAAATTTCACTAAGACCTTTTCTAGATATTATACCAATTCTTGAGCTGATTTCNTGAAGATAACATGTAGCTATAATTGAAAATATTATACACCANAATAGAGAATATCCATATTCAATTCCTGATAAAATACAAAGTGTAACAGTTCCTGGACCAATAAAGGCAGATGTTACAATAAGGCCTGGTCCAATGTTTTTTAAGGCTTTAAGCACATCTATTATTTAGTTAGCATCTCGGCGGCATCAAAGTCTAGATACCAAGATAAATTAGAGGATTTTGGATTTATATAGCTTCCAGGATAAGATTTGTAACTGCCTTTCTGATTAATTATCTCTTCAACTACATATTTTTTTCCTGATCCAGTGACATGAAATATTACCTCCTTAGCATTATTAATAATTTTTTCAGATAAACTAATTCTTTTTTGTCCTGAAGTAGGGTGGGTTGCAATCAAAACCTCATTTATATCTCTAAATTTTAAAAACTCATGTGGAAATAGAGAAGCAGTATGTCCATCATCTCCTAATCCTAATATTATTAAATCAAAAACAGGGATATTATCTTTTAATGGCAATGAATTCATTAATTTATTATTATAGGATATAACTTCCTTCTGAGGATCATTTTCACCTTTTATCCTAAATATATTTTCAGATTTAAAAATATCATTAGTTAATAGATTTTCTTTAACCATCTTATAATTACTATCATTAGAATCAGGAGATACGCATCTCTCATCAACCCAATAAAATTTAGTATTGAGTTCTTTATGTTTAGCTAATTTTTTATTTAAATTTTTAAATAAAAGAAGTGGTGTACTACCTCCAGATAAGGCAATAGAGTTATTTAAATGATTATTAATGATATATTTTGAAAGTTTATCTGATAATTCTTCTTTAGTTTTATATATATTAATATTCATAATTATAATTCACATATTTCACCATCATTTACAAGATTTTTACAAGGGTATCTCCATGTATTTTCATTTCTAAATAAATCATTACATTTTGTTGGTCCCCAAGTCCCGGCTTTATATCCATAAAGTTTTATATTGTTTTTATCAATTTCATTAATTATTGGATCAACTATTTCCCATGCTTTTTCAACAAAATCACTTCTAGAGAATAGCATTGTATTTCCTTGAAATACATCAAGTATTAAAGTTTCGTAGGCGTCATCAATTACATCTTCTCCTAGGTTTTTATAATGGAACTCAAGATTTTTATTAATAATTCCGGATTTATAACTAGGACTTTTTAGATTAAATTTAACAAGCATTCCCTCATCAGGTTGTAATCTAAATATTAACATATTAGTTTCATTATTAGGACTGAAGACATTTATATTTTTTTTAAAATTCACAACTATCTCAGTGACTTTAGTTGGTAACCTTTTTCCGGTTCTTATAAAAAAAGGAATGTCTTTCCACCTCTCATTATCAATAAATAATTTACATGCAAAAAATGTCTCTGTTTTTGAGTTTTTATTAACTCCTTCATTTTCAGTATAACTTTTGAATTTTTTACTTTTTGTTTCTGAAGCCATATACTGACCTCTTATCATATCATCTTTGAAATTTATTTTTCTAATATTATTTAAAACTTTAATTTTTTCATTTCTTATACTTTCTGAGGAATTTTGATTTGGTTCTTCCATTGAAACTAAACATAATAATTCAAGAAGATGATTCTGAAACATATCTCTTACAGCGCCTGAATTATCATAGTATTCACCTCTTCCTTTTATTCCTATGCTTTCTGCCGCGGTAATTTCAATATAACTTATGAAATCTTTACTCCATAAAGCATTGAAAATTAGATTAGTAAATCTTGAGACTAATATATTTTGTACTGTTTCTTTTCCTAAATAATGATCAATTCTAAATATCTGATTCTCTTTAAATCCACTAGTCAAAATATTATTTAATTTTCTTGCGGATTCTAAATTTTTTCCAAATGGTTTTTCTATAATTATTCTTCTATAACCTGATTCCTCTATATTTAATTTATTTTTAATTAAGTTATCAATTATTGGTTTATAAGCCCTTGGGGGAGTAGAAAGATAGAAAATAACATTTAATGTTATACTTATATTTTTATAATCATTTAATTTTTTTGATAATAATTTATAATCATCCTCAATCATTGGATCAAGTTTTATATAATCACAATTAGAAGCAAGATTAGATTGTAGCTTACTAAATATATTTTCTTTTAATTCTTTTCTACCACATCCAATTATTTTAAAATTTTCAGGTAATTTATCAGATTTAGAAATCTCATTTAGGGCTGGATATATCTTCCTGTTAGCTAAGTCTCCGGTGGCGCCAAATATTACTAAAATATTTATGGTATTATTTTCCATTATTGTGTTACAAACATATCTAAACAAAAAAATCTTATAGTATTTATTATTAAAAAAATTAATCATATTTGTCAAAATTTAAAAGATATGTTTGATTTCGGGTTAGTTGGAATAGGTGTAATGGGTAGAAACTTTATTCTAAATGTAGCTTCAAAAGGTTTTTCTGCTATAGGCCTATCATCAAAAGACGAAGCTATTAACCTATTAAAAAGAGAAGGAGCTGATTACAGAGTGGATGGTACAAAATCTGACGAGGAGTTTATTAAAAAATTAAGTAGGCCAAGAAAAATTATGCTTCTTGTACCTGCTGGAAATCCAGTTGATACTGTTATAGAAAGGTTCTTACCTTATTTAGATGAAGGAGATATTATTATTGATGGTGGTAATTCTCACTATGATGATACAGACAGACGATATTTATATCTAAAGAATAAGAATATTCATTTTATTGGTGCTGGTGTTTCAGGAGGATCTAAAGGNGCAAGATTTGGTCCTAGTATAATGCCAGGGGGTGATAAAGAATGTTANAAAGAGATTCAGCCAATTTTTGAAGCTGCTGCTGCNAAAGTGAAAGAAGAGCCATGTGTTTCATATCTTGGNATTACTTCATCTGGTCATTATGTTAAAATGATTCATAATGGGATAGAATATGCAATAATGCAATTAATTTCTGAGAATTACCATGTNTTAAAATATGGCCTTAAAAGATCAAATGATGAGATTCACAAAATATTCAANTCTTGGAATGAAGGTTTATTAGAGTCATATCTTGTTGAGATTTCAAGAGACATATTTAAAGCTAAAGATAGTGAAACAGGAAGTGATTTAATTGATGTAATATTAGATAAAGCAAAACAAAAGGGTACTGGAAAATGGACATCACAAAGTGCTATGGATTTTGGAGTAAGTATTCCTACTATTGACTCTTCTGTATCTATGAGAATAATTTCTTCATTCAAAGACCTAAGANNTAAAGGGGAAAATATTTTTGGAAATAAAGAAATTGATGATAAATCTATCAAAGTTGATGATATAGAAAAATCGTTACTTTTTAGTTTTATAGTTTCATTTGCTCAGGGCTTATCTCAGTTAAAAGTAGCCTCTGATGAGAAGTCATATAACCTTAATTTTGAAGAAATATGNAAAATTTGGAGAGGGGGATGTATTATTAGAGCTAAACTTCTTGAAAATTTTATGAAAGCATTTAAGAGAAATAATGAACTTAGTAATCTTTTATTTGATGATGAAATATCNTCAATAGTTAAAGGATCTATTGATTCAGCTAGAAAAGTATCTGTTTATTGTATTAATAATCAAATTCCAGCTTTTTCTTTATTAGCATCCATAAGTTATTTTGACTCAATTAAATCTTCAAGATTACCTATGAATTTAATCCAAGCTCAAAGGGATTGTTTNGGTGAACATACTTTTGAAAGAATAGATAANCCAGGAACTTTTCATTATAAAGATTGGCAGAATTAAATTATATTTTTAAAAAAACTCATTTATCTCTAATTTTGTCNCTAATGAAGAAAATCCTANTAATATTTTTTGTGTTATTTTCAACAAAAGGATATTCAAATAAATTTGAAGATTCTGTTTGGATATCACCGGATTCCTACTATTTATCAAAAGGAANAATAACAACNTTATTAAATCAATCTCAATATAGTAATTGGATTGCAGGTGGTATTAACAATCTATCACTTACTCTGCTCCTTGATTATGATTATATTCTAAAGAAAGGTGACTTAGAATGGATTAATAGACTTGATGGTGCTTATGGGCTAGTTAAAAATCAAGATGAAGATATTAAAAAAAATGAGGATAGGTTGGAATTATATTCACTTCTTGCACTTAAAAATAAAGGCAGATGGTCATATTCTGCTTTATTTAACCTTAAATCACAATGGTCTAATGGTTATGAGTATTCTTTAAATTCTAGTGGTATACAAGATAGAAAACTAACCACAAAATTTCTTTCACCTGCCTATACACAACTTGGGGTAGGTATGTTTTATAAAAAAGATGATAATTTTTGGTTTAATTATGCAATATTGTCTGCAAGATATATAATGGTTAATCCATTGTTTACTGATACCTTATTAGACGGTGAAAATTATTTTGGTGTTGAAAAAGGTAAAACCGGAAGATTTGAAGCTGGTGGGATTATCTCTGCTTACTTTAGAAAAGAAATAATGAAAAATATGATTATTGAAAATAAACTTAATTTATTTCAGAACTATTTGGAAGATCCTCTAAATATAGATGTAGATTATACATTTAATCTTGAATTAACCATTAATAAATATTTTTCAACTAATCTTCTTCTACAAATATTATACGACGATAATGCACTTCCTGAAATTCAGCTCAAGGAAGTTTTTGGAGTTAGTTTTAATATTAATTTCTAGAAATATGTGTTACAGTATAGTTTGTCAAATAAACTATAATTAAATTTCATAAATGGTTCAGATATTTTTATTGTTCATTTTAAGTCTTAATCCCATTGATAAATCAAAACTATTATTCAATGGTAAAGATTTGGATGGATGGAAAATCTATGGAACAGAAAAATGGTATGTACAAGATGGTGAATTAGTTTGTGAAAGTGGTCCAAATAAGGAATATGGTTATTTAGCTACAAATCAAAATTATAAAAACTTTATTTTGGAATTAGATTTCTTCCAAGAGTCTGATGGTAATAGTGGTGTTTTTTTTAGATCTTCAATTGAAGGTACAAAAATTTCTGGGTGGCAAGTTGAAGTAGCACCACCTGGTCTTCATTCAGGTGGAATATATGAATCATATGGTAGAGGTTGGTTAATTAAACCTAGTAAAAAGTATGATGATATTGTAAAAATGATGTCATGGAATAAGATGAAAATAAAAGTGCTAAATGAAAATATTACTACTTGGATAAATGGTAAAAAGATGATTCAAATATCTGATTCTAAAATTGGTGAAGCTAATGGCTCTATAGCATTGCAAATTCATGATGGGGGAGGAATTAAAGTTAGATGGAGGAATATAAGAGTAAAAGAAATTGATTAACAATCACAATTTTCACTTTTTAGAAAATCAAGATAAACACATACCTTTTCCCCTATAACATTAAAATTGAATGGATATTCATTTATCGATATTGAATCATATGGTTGTATTCTGTTTATCTTGTACCTAACATTTGCGTCTGTTATCACATATGTACCATCAATACTATCATTAGAAAATTTTAAATAATAGTAATCATTTAATAATGAATCTGTGAAATTAAAATCAGGGACGTAGGCATTATTTAGCTTTAATGTTAGATACCCCTCAAATAAGTCAATTTNATAAATTTCATCGTCAATGAAATCACAATCATCATAAATTCCAATTTCTAATATTTCATCACTTTCGTTANTGCATGAAATAAGAAGAATTATAAAAAAAAGATATNTTTTCAAGACCTATTTAAATTTTATCTTGAAATACAAAATTATTATTGCACATGTACCTACAAAAAAATTNGCNGCTATAATAGCTACATCTTGTTTTTCAAATGCATATNTTAACCACACTACATTGCTAAGAAGAATAATTAGAATCATAGTTAATGATAAATCTCTAGCTGATTTTAATTTCCANGTTCTNTANACTTGAGGAAAAAATGTTACTCCAGATAAGAAAGCTCCAAATAAACCTATTANATCAATTGTTTCCATTTAATTATTCTTTATGAACATAGAACGATTGAAACTCATTTTTGTTCAAAGCATCTTTCCATATAATTTTTAAATTATACCTTTTTATTACATANGTTTTTTTCTCGATATACTCCTTAATAAGTTCACATTTGATCATATATAAACGTATTATTTATTAATGAAAATGAAAAGNATTTTTTTAAAAAAATTAATTAAAAAAATTTGGATCAGTAAAATGAAAATAATCAGATTCTTCTTTATTATGAGTTTCCTCAAGAATTACTTCAAAAACTCTTTTAGGATACCTCTCGTCTGATNTGCTTTCACTCACTTATTTACCGTTTTGAATTGGTTCGGTATCAGGCATTANTTTATTTAANATTGTNTANACAGGACAAAATTTTGTTATTGGACTTAANATTTGAAGAATTGCTACTGCAAGNGCTATATATATGTAATTAAAACCATACTCATTTGCTANTGCTATAGATCCAATATACAATAATCCAACAATACCATCATGTACTCTTANTTTAATTATATCTCTTTCTGTTCTTNNATTCATATTAAAATTTTTTTTAAGATAAATATTTTTTTTGAATTTTGAATATTACTTCAAAAGTCTNTTGCTTAAACTANTTTATTNGATCTGATTTACAAANATCTTTTAATATTTTATTATCNTTNATCCATTTATTNCCATCATAAAACTCTATTCCTTTAAAATCTCTAACCTTATATAGAGCNTTTTCACCGTAGCATGTNCCTAGANANATATATTTTTTNCCTATTTTTTTNGCATGATAAACTAGATGTTCCATCATAAATTTACCAATTGGAAATTCATTTAAATATTTAGTGTCATAGAANGAAAACCAATAATGAATAATANTAGTATTNTCATAAGCTAATACGTAACCTATAATTTTATTTTTAATAGAAAATATATAAGTTCTATTGTAGTTTTTCCTATCTATAATTAATGATAATCTTTCTTTATTAAGAGGTTTATTACTGAATCTTTCTTTTGAAAANTCAATNCAAAATTTATAAAATTNTTCATTATGATTAAAATCAGTTTTATCAATAGATTCAAATTTTATATTAAATTTTTTTTTTNGCATTCTTAACTATCCTATTATTTTCAGAAAGTCTCTCATAATCATTTAAATCAACTCTTATACTTCTNGCTAAATAATAAANTTCTTCTTTATTTTTNATATNNCCAGTATATGGAAGAAATCCCTGAGAATATNCACTTTCTATTGAATCATTGTCATTTAAAACTAGATTGACAGAATATCCAAATTTATAATTATTATAGTCGATAGAACTTTCAGAAAATAAAAACTTCATGATTCTCTTATTTGGCGAAGATATAAAAGAAATNTTTATAATGAATATAATATTGATTTTANTAAANTAANTCACTGAAACTTTATANATAATAACTCGTTTTNTTGANATATGANATTATTATNTATTTTNTTTTTTTTATTAATNGGATATAATTCTATGTCTCAAACTGAAGAACAAAGTTATANTGTGCTCAAGACTCTTGAAGATGTTCAGATTAGAGAATATGATCCTGTAATCTATGCTACTGTTTCTACAGATAATGAAAGGTCNTTGTTCAGAATACTTGCTGGATATATCTTTGGTGGNAATGAAAGTAATCAAAAAATTGCAATGACTGCACCNGTACANATGCAAGAAACTTCAATTGAAAANGAAAAAAAATATACAATGAAGTTTGTGATGCCTTCAAAATATACAATGAATGATCTNTCTAAACCNAATGATTCAAGAATTGTTATGGAAAAGGTAGATAAGAAAAAATATGCTGCAATTACTTATTCTGGCTATAATAATTCAACAAAATTTAGTTTTAATTCAACTAAACTTAGAAGAATTCTNGATGAAAATAACATATCCTATAAAGATAACCCTATATATTTAGGTTATGATGCGCCTTATAAAATTTGGGGTAGGAAAAATGATGTTCTTTTTGAGCTTTCAGAATAATTAATCTAAAAGTGTTTTCTGCATAAATTCCTTAGAAAAAATAAAAGATTTTTTTCTTGATATAGGATTNCCNCCAAAATCAACTCCTCTGCCAACACAAAACATAAAACCAATTTTTTGTAAAAAAGAATTAGACATAGGAATTTGAAAATAATTCATTAAAATTTTACCATCTGAAGTCATTTTAAAAATACAATCACTAAAATTATAAGCTTCTTCATTCCTTATAACAGGNGAATTTNTATCAAATGAGTGATGAGAATTATCGTATACTGTAATATTAATATTTGTATTTACCTNTAGTTTCTCTACCAGCATTTCACATGGAGGAGCTGGAGTCCAATTGTCAAGTTCACCAATTAAAATATGAATTGGAGATTTNGAAAATTCTAAATTTTCTGGTTCAATAAAACAAGGAGGNTAGTATGCTAAATGAGATGCGAATGATAGGTTTTTATTAAATTTATTTTTAACTGGTAACCAAGCAGAGAATAATGTAACACCTCCTCCTAAACTCCATCCTGTTATNGATATNNTATTTTTATCTATTAAGGGATGAGTAGATAATTTCTCCAATGCCATATACGAATCAACTATCATAGCTGCAATAGTAACTTCATTTTGAGTGCCAACNGTTGATGNAATCCCTCTACTTTTAAAACTNTTCAATTCAAAAGTGGCAATTCCCATTTCTCTATAAATTTTCAGATATTCATAATGGTGATCTGCCCATCCTAGACTACCAGCTACACCAATTACTAATGGGTATTTTTTATTTAAGTTATTACTATCTACTGGAATAATTAATTTACCAAAAACTTCCTGTTTTTCTTGATAATCCAAATTTTCAATAATGTCATTCAATGAAAATGGATTTGAGCTTATAAATT
>NZWZ01000016.1 GCA_002701745.1 Flammeovirgaceae bacterium | reverse complement strand
CATGCTACAGCTGATAATCCTCCCCAAACTGAATATGTTAATGCAAATAAGCTGAGACCTATTATGCTTGTAGTAATTAAACTTCCATCTCCACTACCAAAAATTGTGTCCATCGCTTTACCACCCAAATACATTACTGATGTTAAATTAACGAATACAAATAAACTTATCCAAAATACAGCAAGAATGGTTTTTAAGTTATTACTATATCTTTTTTTAACAAATTCGGGAATAGTATATATTTTTTTTTCAATATAAATAGGTAAGAAAAATTTACCCACAACAAGTAATGTTACTGCTGCCATCCACTCATATGTTGCAATTGCTAGACCTAGAGCAAACCCAGATCCATTCATAGCTACGAACTGTTCTGCAGATATATTTGCAGCAATTAAAGAGGCTCCAATTGCCCACCATGGTAATGATTTTCCAGCTAAAAAATAGTCTTCTGCACTTTTTCCAGATCCTTTCTTGTCTCGTGAAACATATAAGCCGATTGATAGTATAACTATACAATAACTTACAAATACAATAATGTCAATGTTTTCCATTACTTTAGTTTAGTTCATTTAAGTTAATACTTAATATTTATTTGAACTAGATTAACCTACTAAAATTATNNAATATGATTAAAACNATATTTTTNACACTTTTTATAACTTTTTTGAGNNCNTTTTCAACAAACAATGAGAATGTTGAAGAATTAAATTTACAGTTAGATAGATTAATTCTACCTGAAGGATTTAAAATTGAAGTTTATGCATCTGATATCGAAAATGCAAGGTCTATGGCAATAAGCCCGTCAGGTACAATATTTGTTGGTAATAGAAGAGCTGACAATGTATTTGCTCTAAAAGATACTGATGGAGATAATAAAATTGATAAAAAATATCTTATTACTGACAAGTTAAAAAATATGCCTAACGGAGTAGCTTATTTTAATGGGGATTTATATGTGGCNGAAGTCAATAAAATATGGGTATTCAAAAATATTGAAGAAAATTTAGATTACATTGATAAGTTTGGTGACTACCCAGAAGAACCAATATTAATATCAGATGATTATCCATCTGATAGACATCATGGTTGGAAATATATTTCATTTGGACCAGATGGTAAATTATATGTGCCTGTTGGCGCTCCATGTAATATTTGCGAAAGTAAAGATGAAGTTTATTCTTCTATTACAAGGATGAATCCTGATGGTTCTGGAAAAGAAGTTTATGCTCACGGTGTTAGAAATACAGTAGGTTTTACTTGGCATCCTGAAACTGGAGAAATGTGGTTTACTGATAATGGTCGAGACATGTTAGGTGACAACTATCCTCCATGTGAACTAAATAGAGTCCAAAAACCAAGTCAACATTTTGGTTATCCATATTGTCATGGAAGTGATATTTCTGATCCAGAGTTTGGTGANAAATATCCATGTGAAGATTTTACTAAACCAGTACAAAATTTAGGACCTCATGTTGCCCCTCTTGGACTGAAGTTTTATACTGGAAATATGTTTCCAGAAGAATATAGTGGAGATATTTTTATTGCTGAACATGGATCTTGGAATAGATCAAGAAAAATTGGTTACAGAATTACAAGAGTCAAAATAGAAAATTCAAGATCTGTGAGTTACGAGCCTTTTATTTATGGTTGGTTGGATGAAGATGAGCAAGAGGCATGGGGTAGGCCAGTAGATGTTTTAATTTTAGAAGACGGTTCTATGTTAATTTCAGATGATTACGCTAATGCAATCTATCGTGTTTATTATGAGGGATAATTAAATTATATTTACTTCAGGCTCAAGCTTAATCCCAAATTTATTTTTTACATCCTCCATTATCTTNATGGATAGTTGCTTTAATTTTTCTCCAGATTTCGTACCATAATTAACTAATACAAGAGCATGTTTATCTGATATTCCTATATTTTCTTTCTTATAACCTTTCCACCCTGACTTTTCAATTAACCAAGCTGCTGGAATTTTAAACCCTTCATTTCCCTCAAAATAAACTAAATCATCATAATCAATTTTAATTTTGTTAATTGTATGAATTTCAACAATTGGGTTTTTAAAAAAGCTTCCTGCGTTACCAATTTCTTTTGGATTTGGAAGTTTTGAGTTTCTTATTTCAATTATTTTGTCTCTCAATAATTTTAATGATACCTTATGTTCATCTAAATCTTTAAGGTCTTTATAAGTTAAATTATAATTTTCTTTTTTATTTAATTTGAAATCAACAGAAGTTATGAAAAATTTGTTTCTTAGTTTTTTTTTGAAAACACTATTTCTATATTCAAATAAGCAGGATTTATTATCAAACCTTTCTTCTTTTGAATTATCTATAAAAACCCCCTCAACTTTTTCTATAAAAGATTTTACTTCTACNCCATATGCGCCAATATTTTGTATAGGAGCAGCTCCAACTGACCCTGGAATAAGTGATAAATTTTCTATTCCATAATATTTATTATTAACACAAAATGAGACGAAATTATCCCAATTTTCACCAGAACCAACCCTTAAATAGATATGGTTTTTGTCTTCTTTAATTTTATTTATTCCTCTGATTTTATTTAATAATACTACTCCATGAAAATCTTTAGTAAATAAAATATTTGAACCTCCTCCTAAAATAAGTTTATCCTCTTTAAAATACTTTTCGTCTTTTAGAAAATTTATAATTTGACTTTTATTTTCTATCTCAATGAAATAACTNGAATTATGATCAACACCAAAAGAATTATATGAANATAAAGAGATGTTTTTTTTGATATTCATATATTAAGCAATATTTGTAAATACATATTGAACATCCTCATCATCTTCCATTTTATCAAGCATTTTCTCAATTTCATTTAATTGTTCTTCACTAAAATTTATTGGACTTGTTGGGATTCTTTTTAGTAAAGATTTAGATGGTTTTATATCTAGCTCTGATAAACCTTTATTGATATTACCGTAAGAAGTGTAATCTCCATATATAANAATTTCACTTTCTAAAACTTCTATTTCTTCGAGTCCATAATCAATTAAAAATAATTCAATTTCCTCATAGTCTACACCTTCTTTTTCGAGATGAAAAACTGCTTTTCTTTGAAACATAAATTCTAATGAACCTGATGCAACTAANCTTCCTTCTGCTTTATTGAAGTATGATTTTACATTTGCTGTTGTTCTAGTGACATTATCTGTTGCTGTTTCAACAATAACTAAAACTCCATGAGGCCCCTTACCTTCGAAAGTTTGTTCTATATAATCTTTTAATTCTTTATCAGAAGCCCTTTTAATTGCAGAGTCAATATTGTCTTTAGGCATATTTTCAGCCTTAGCATTTTGGATTGCGGCTCTTAATTTGAAATTCATTTCTGGGTCACTACCTCCTTCTTTTGCAGCCACCGTAATCGCCTTCGAAAGTTTAGGAAAAACTTTGGACATTTTATCCCATCTTTTTTCTTTTGCAGCCCTTCTATATTCAAATGCTCTTCCCATAGTTTATCTATAAATTATTAATAAATAGTTCATTATAACTAAATTACAAAATATAGATTTAATTAGTCTATTATAAATCCTAAGTTTAATTTTGTAAATGGAAGAAAAGATTTTAATTCTTGATTTTGGTTCACAGTACACCCAACTTATTGCTAGAAGAATTAGAGAGCTTAATATCTATTGTGAAATTTTTCCATTCAATAAAATTCCCGAAATAACTCCAGAATACGTTGGAGTAATTTTATCAGGAAGTCCTTTCTCTGTTCACGATAAGGATTCACCTGAAATTAATTTTGAAACTTTCGGTAATTTGCCAGTATTAGGTATTTGTTATGGAGCACAGTTAATAGCAAAAGAAAATGATTGTGTGGTTGCTAAATCTGAAATNAGAGAATACGGAAGNGCTAAGTTATCCTATGTTAATTCAGAAAGTGTTTTGATGAAAGATGTAGAATTAGATTCTGATGTATGGATGAGCCACGGTGATTCGATAACTGAAATCACTGAGTCATTTCAAGTTCTAGCTAGTACTAAAGATGTTAAAGTGACATCTTACTATTTTAAACAGAAAAATTATTATGGATTACAATTTCACCCAGAAGTAACTCACACTGCTTTCGGTAGAGAAATATTAAATAATTTCACAGTAAAAATTTGTGGTTGTTCTCAATCATGGAATCCTAAAAGATTTGTTGAATACACAATTGAAAAAATAAGGAATACAGTTAAAGATGATAAAGTAGTCTTAGGTCTATCTGGAGGTGTTGACTCAAGTGTAGCAGCTATGTTAATCCATAAAGCGATAGGTAAAAATCTATTTTGTGTTTTTGTGGATAATGGTTTATTAAGAAAAAATGAATTTTCAACGGTTCTATCTTCATATAAAAATTTAGGGTTAAATGTTATTGGGGTAGATGCTAAAAATCTTTTTTATGAAGGATTAGTTGGTAAAGTTGATCCTGAAGATAAAAGAAAATCAATTGGTAAAAATTTTATTGATGTTTTTGAGAAAGAAGCAAATAAGATTGGAAATATAAAATGGTTAGCTCAAGGTACTATATATCCTGATGTTATTGAGTCAGTATCTGTTAAAGGACCATCTGCTACTATAAAATCACATCATAATGTTGGTGGATTACCAGAAAAAATGAATTTAAGAATTTTAGAACCATTAAACTTATTATTTAAAGATGAGGTAAGGAAAGTTGGTGGTCAATTAAATATTCCTAAAACAATATTAAATAGACATCCATTCCCTGGTCCTGGATTAGGTATCAGAATTTTGGGTGAGATTACAGAAGAAAAAGTGAATTTGCTTCAAAACGCTGATGATATCTACATTTCATCTTTAATTAAGGATAATCTATATGATGAGGTTTGGCAAGCTGCAACTATATTATTACCTGTCAAGTCGGTTGGTGTAATGGGTGATGAAAGAACTTATGAATACACAGTTGTATTAAGAGCAGTAACCAGTTTGGATGGAATGACAGCTGATTGGTCAAGATTACCCAACGAATTTCTTGCCGAGGTATCAAATAAAATAATAAATAAAGTAAAGGGAATAAATAGAGTTGTTTATGATATTTCATCTAAACCTCCTGCAACAATAGAATGGGAATAAAATGAAATTTTTAAAAATATTTATCATTTTCTTTATTTCAAATAATTTATTTTCTCAGTCAAATTATGGAAATTTTGTTGAGTTAAAACGTCTCTTTATTCAAGAAAAATATGACCTGATCAGTCAAATGGATAATAATTTTGATAAAAAAAGTGAATTTTATCCATATATCTTATTTTACAAAGGAGTCTCTTCATATAAGATAAAATCAAATAAAATATCAAAGTCATACTTTGAGGAAATTCTTAAATCATATCCAAAATGGTCTCAAATTAATGAAGTATATCATTGGCTAGTTAAAATAAATATTGAAAATAAAAATTTAGATCAAGCTCTAAAAAATTTATCAAAAATTAATGATCTAGAGATAAAAGACATTTTGTATCCTCAAATTGATCCATTTTTTGAAGAAATTTCTTCATCTCAATTGTATAATTATTATAAAACCTATCCAAAAAATAAATCTGTTGCAAAATACTATGGAAGATTTCTATTGAATGAATATTTGGATGGAGAAGTAATTGATGAGATAAATAAGATTTTAGGAATTGTTGAAAATGAAGATCTTTTTGTTACCGAAGACAGAAAATTTAGAATTGCAATTTTGCTTCCTTTCATGTTTGAAGGAATTGAAAATAATTTTTTCATAAAAAATAATGATTTTGTAATGGATCTATATTCTGGAATTACTTTTGGTTTAGAAAATAATGATTCTATTCAAAATAATATTGAAATTCTTTCATTTGATACAAGAAGAGACCCTAATGTTATTAAAAAATTAATTGATGATGGAAGTCTAGAAACTATTGATNTAATTATTGGTCCACTATATAGTAAGCCTATAGAAATTATTAAGCAGTATTGTCTAGAAAATAAAAAAATAATGATTAACCCGTTATCATCTAATAATAAAATAATTGACGATAATAATTATAGTTTTTTATTTAAATCGTCTTTAAAAACTATTGCAAATAGAACTGCTGATTATTCTATTGAAAATTTTTCAGAGAATAAAAATGCTATAATTTTTTATGAGAATAACTATCAAGACTCCCTGGTTGCTTCTTTGTATCAACAAAAATTAGATTCTAATGATTTTAATATTATTTATTCTCAACCTGTAAGTCTAGAGGATTCCAGATTAATATTAGATTCTTTAGCAAGCACTTATGAATTTATTTTGTCAGACTCATTATTTGATACTTTATCTAATGTCTCTGATATAATAATTAAAGAGGGTAGAGGTATTGATGATTTAGACACAACTTATATGTATACTGAAAAATTTCTTATTGAAGATGATAGTATAGGTCATGTTTTTATTTCATCCAAAAATTCACTTTTTGCTTCTAATGCAATAAGCGCTCTAGATGTAAGAAATGATACTATACCACTTATTGGGTATTCTGAATGGCTTGATTATAACGTAATTTCTGTAGATCAATTTCAGGATATTGATGTTAGAATGATTGGTACAACTTTTTTTGAAAAGGAAAGTACTTCATATAAATATTTAGATGATTTTTTTGTATCGAGTTATAAAAGAAAAATCTCAAATAACTTTTTACTAGGATATGATCTTATAAATATGATTATTAATATAAATAGTGATTATGGTAAATATTTTCAATTTGGATTAAGAAATGAAGAGAAAATAAATACTGGTTTACAGTCTAATCCATATTATTCAGAGTTTAATGATAATCAGAATGTGAAAATATATGTGGTAGATAATTTTAAAATTATCCCAATAAATTAATCAATTTTATATTCCATTCTCATCTGAAAAGGATCATAAAAATCATTTTCAATCATACTTTTAATCATCCAATTACTTTTAATAAATGGATCAAGCATGCTTTTAGTTTGCTGAAGAGAGGAAATTATTCTTTCAATTTCAGTTTTTTGTTTAGGATACTCTATTATTTGGTATTTTTCAATATCTGCAAGATCAGCAGCTAAATTAATAGCATCATTGAATTCTCCAACAATATCAATAAGATTTAATTCTTTTCCTTCATTACCATAATATACTCTTCCTCGAGCTAATTTATCTACCTCATTAGTTGTCATTGATCTCCCTTCTGCAACTATAGATAAAAAGTCTGAGTAAATTTGATTAACTCCTCTTTGNACTAATTTTTTTTCATCCTCTTCTAATGGCCTAAATGGATCAATTTCTCCAATATTTTTATTTGTTCTTATCTGATCAGTANTGATTTTAAGTTTATCATTTAAAAGNCCTGACATTTCTGGGAATAATCCAAAAACACCAATTGATCCAACAATAGATCCACTAGAAGCTATTAATGTATCTGCAGGCATAGAAATGTAATATCCACCNGATGCACATACATCTGACATATATGCAATTAAAGGTTTTTCATCATTTAATAACTTAAGTTCTCTAGCAATTAGGTCAGATGCAAATGCACTTCCACCACCAGAGTTGACATATAGTACAACTGACTTAATATTTTTATTCTTCTTAATTTTCTTAATTTCCTTAATTATAGATTCTGAATAAATACCATCATCTCCAGAACCAGGTAAGATCCCCCCAATAGCATACAATACTGCTATTTTATTTTTATTGTATTTATTNTTTTTCAGAGTCTTTCTGTATTTCAGAAGAGAAATCTTTTTATATGAACTATCTACTTTANTTTTTAGATAATTAGACATCTCATCTTCATATATTAAACTGTCNATTAATTTATTATTTAATGCGTCTTTAGGAAGCTCAGTTTCAAAATCATCNATAATACTGAGNAGTTTGTCTTTTTCAATTCCTCTAGATGAGGAAATTCTATCAATATAGTTTGTCATTCTATAATTCAATAAGNTTAGATATTGTTCTTCATTTTCATCACTAAAATCTGTTCTTACATATGTTTCTGCAGCTCCTTTATACTCNCCAACTCTAAAAAGATTAATCTTTATCCCTAACTCATCCAACATATTTTTAAAGAAAAATTCACTTATTCCAAATCCACTTACTGATATAAAACCTGGAGGAGAAATAGCAACAAAATCTGAAACTGATGATATGAAATAAGCACCTTTNGTTTGTAANTCAGCNAATGAATATATTGGCTTTGATTTCTTAAATTCTTCAAGAATATCTCTNACCTTTTCAGCTTTATTGAAACTAATACCTACATTTTCNACATTAAGATATATTCCTTTAATTTTATCGTCTTCTGCGGCTTTATTAATGATATTTTTAAAAGTTAATAAGCTTATTTTTTCAGTTTGACTATTATCAATTATAGGTAGAGGTAAAGGAATTTCAAAATCAAANTTTANTTCGTCNGCTTTAGTATCTCTATCTCCNATTAAACTTAAATTATCGATATACAATAGACTATTATCTNATACAACTACTTCTTNTTCTGTGTCTGGAGAAAATAATGCTCCTANAATACTGAAAAAAATTAGTANCATTATTAAAGCTATTCCAAGAGAGAGAATACCTTTTATTGCACCTAAAAATATATCCTTTAGAAAGTTCATAAATCTTATTGTTTAGTTTAAGTAATTTTCGGCTAAGATAAGATCTTCTTTTGTATCNATACTAAAACTATCATGATTTGTGATTTTTACATTAACCTTAAATCCATTCTCNAGCCATCTAAGTTGTTCTAAAGATTCANATTTTTCTAAACTTGACTGAGGTAAAGAAATAATTTTTTTTAGAGTCATAGGATCATANGCATANATACATATATGTTTTAAGTAATTTTTTTTAATNGATTGATAGGGTATTAATGATCTAGAAAAATACATTGCTTCATTATTAGAATTAATAACTACTTTCATAATTGATTCACGCTCTAAATTATCGGAATATTTCTCTTTTTTGACTAGTGTACATATTTTATTTGGNTNCTTACATATAGATATAATATCAGTTAATTGTTCTTTTTTGATAAATGGTTCATCNCCTTGTATATTAACAATAAAATCAAACTCNTCATCTAATTTTTGATAAGCNTCAAAAACTCTTTCTGTTCCATTTAAAGGGTTATTTGAAGTCANAATTACATCCCCAAATACTTCNACATGATCATATATTTCCATATTTGGTGTGGCAACTATGACTTTATCAAATAACATAGATTTATTNACTGATTCGTAAACTCTTTGAATCATAGTTTTTCCATCGATTTTAATTAAAGGTTTTCCAGGAAGTCTTGAAGACTCCATTCGTGCAGGAATTATTCCAATTATTTTCATCTATGTTTTTTTAACCCTTAATGATGATCCCTCAGAATTTATTACAATTATATTCTTATTCTTTTCAATAAATTCNCCTTCTGTAGCAGCATCATAAATCANATCATTAATTATTACTTTTCCAGATGGTCTAAGAACAGTAAATGATTTTCCTTTTTTACCTACTATATCATCTGAATATTTGTTTGAAATATATCCTTTACTTATATCTTGAGTTTCAGCTAAAGCAATATTTTTGAAAGCTTTGGTATCTGTTAATTTTATTCCACCAAATAAAAGTATNAGAAGAAATGAAAAAACTGATATTANNACTGACAAGCTAGAGCTTACTAAATCCTTAGATAAGACAAAAGTGAAATCAAACATGTCATTGTTTAACATTATTAGAATAAGAGAGCCAATAGAAGTAAATAAGCCTGTTATTCCAAAAATTCCAAATCCAGGAATTACAAATACTTCTAACATTATTAGAATNACTCCAACAAAAAACATAATAATTTCCCAATTTTCAGCNACTCCATTTAAATAATAAGGAACTAAATATAATATTAAAGCGGTTATTGACGCTATTATAGGAAACCCAATACCTGGAGTTTGNAATTCAAAATATAACCCTCCTAGAATCAATAATATTAAAATACTACTTACNACAGGATTTANAAAGAATGAAATAATATCCTCTGTAGATCCAAGTTCAAATTTTGTTATTTCATAATCTTCAATTNCTTGCCTTTCCATAATTTCAACAACTGAGTTNAGCTCTGCATCACAAAAACCATATTTAATTGCTTCTTTGGTTGAAAAAGTAATAACCTTGCCTTCCATTGAAATACTATCTACTTCAATATCTTCATCAACCATTGCTTCTGCTATTTTTGGATCTCTTCCCTTAGCTTCGGCAGTTGATCTCATNATTGATCTCATATATGATTGATATTTATCTGGAGCCTGTGTACCATCACCTGTAACAACTGTTGCAGCTCCTATACTAGCACCACTACTCATATAAATACTATCGCATGCAATAGAAATTAGTGCTCCAGCTGATGCTGCGTCTTTATTGATCCAAACATAAATTGGAATCTCAAAATCTAATATTCTAGTTCTGATATCATCCGCATCATTTACAGCACCACCATAAGTATCCATCTCAATTACAACTATATCATAGTCATTTNCTGAAGCTTCTTCTAATAATAATTTTGAATATCTGTTAGTTCTNGGATCGATGTTGTTATCTATTTTTCCAACTAATACTTTTTTCTTTTCACTTTCACCTATGATATTAAAGATGGGTAAAATTGATAATAGGAAAACCTTCAATATATTTGAATACATAATTAATTTTTAATTAAAAATATGAATACAAACTTATTAAAAATTGTACTATTATTANTTTTTATTTGTTTTAACAATCTNTTTTCAAANGATCAGAAATTTCACCTAGTAGAAAAAGGNGAAACTCTTTATTCNATATCAAAAATTTATAATGTTGATGTTGAGGAAATAAAAAAACTAAATAACCTTTCAAGTAACGAGATATCTATAGGTCAAAAAATTATAGTTGATGATCAAANTNAAAAGATAGAGGAATCAAGTCAAGATATTGTAACAAGTCGNNTAGAAGGTTTTGCTTCTTCAATTAATGGANNAGATGATTCTGATAAATATTTAGCATTACACAAATCAGCTGAAGTCGGAACTATTATTTTTGTTAAAAATCAAATGAATGGAAATATTGTCATTGTTAGAGTTATTGGTAAACTTCCAAATACAGGAGTAAACGATAAAATTGANATAAGATTATCTAGTATAGCATATGAAAAATTAAATGCTCAAGATGATNTTATACCAGTTGAATTGACNTATGTTGGAAAAGAAATTAAATAAATTATTTNTTATAANAATTATGAGATATATTGCGCTCTAATTATAAATTATGAANACAGGNAAAGTTAAATTTTTTAATATCTCNAANGGATANGGNTTCATTNTCGAAGATGGTANTGAAGCNGAACATTTTGTACATTCTACAGGACTAGTTGATCAAATAAATGAGGGTGACTCAGTAGAGTTTGAACTAGTTGATGGTAAGAAAGGAAAAATAGCTGGTAACGTTAAGAGAATATCTTAATTATCTCTATTTCCACTTTTCAGGATTATCTCTCCAACTCTTAAGTTTTTCTAAATCTTGATTTTCTATATAGTTATTTTTTAGAGCTATAGATAGTAGATCATTATAGTTGAAAATACTNTTAGTATCACAGTTTATGTTTTTAAAGTTTTCTTCAGAAACTTTGAATCCATAGTTGAAGATAGAGAGTACTCCTATTACGATTGAACCTGTTTCTCTTACTGCTTCTACAGATTTTATAGAGCTTCCTCCAGTTGAAATTAGATCCTCAATTAGTAAAACTCTTTTACCTTTTTCTATTCTACCCTCTATCATGTTTTTCATTCCATGACTTTTAGGTTTAGATCTTACATAAGCAAATGGTAGATTAAGATTTTCTGCTACTAATGCACCCTGAGGAATTCCAGCTGTGGCTACTCCTGCAATAATTCCAACATCATCATATTTTTCTTTAATAATACTTACTAGTCTTTTAGTAATTTCTTTTCTAATATTCGGATATGATAATGATATTCGATTATCAAAGTAAAAAGGAGATTTCCATCCAGATGCCCATGAGAATGAATTTTTCAAATTAATTTTTATTGAATTAATCTTAATTAAATCATTTAATAATTCTAGAGATTTCATATTTTAACAAAAGTAAGATTAATTTTAATATTATAAGATTCAATTAAATTAATTATGAAAACGATTTTTGTAAATGATATCCCAATTCATTTTAAAGAATTAAATAATNTAAAACTAAAAAAAGAAGATTTTGATACTCATGTTGATGGATCATCAGGAATTGTTCCAAAAAAATTATATTCTAGAGTTTTGATATTTGATTCGACAATTAAAACAATTGTTGATTTATTAAAAAAAATGACNAAACATAAGTTTAAAAAAATATANTCTATTACCATNACTTTAAAGGGTTATAAAAAAGTAGTTAAGGATCTAAAAAAAATGTTNAAAATAATTAAAGCTGGT
The DNA here is from genome assembly GCA_002701745.1 of Flammeovirgaceae bacterium. Classification (GTDB taxonomy): domain Bacteria; phylum Bacteroidota; class Bacteroidia; order Cytophagales; family MED-G16; genus MED-G16. The sequence continues at coordinate 26,674 of NZWZ01000016.1, read as the reverse complement.
GGTGGTGTAGTTCAAAATTCTAATAAAGAAATTTTATTTATTTATAGAATGAAAAAATGGGATTTACCAAAAGGTAAACTAGATAAAGGTGAAACAATAAAAGAATGTGCAAAAAGAGAAGTTGAAGAAGAGACTAAAGTAAAAGTAGAATGTGGAAGTAAAATCATTTCTACATGGCATACATATACTAGAAATAAAAAATTTATTCTTAANAAAACAACNTGGTTTAATATGAAATGTATTGATGACTCAAAAATGAAACCTCAGAAAAAAGAAAAAATTGAAAAGGTAGAGTGGATGAAAGATTCNTCTGTTCAAGATATTTTATTAAATTCTTACAAGACTTTAAATCATGTTATGAAAAAGTATTCAGAAATAAAACATTAAATTTTTGATATAATTTCTATAGTTCTATCTATTTCTTCCTCTGTATTGTAGAGAGATACTCCTAATCTAGTTACACCTCCAATTTTTTCTAAATCTAGATCTTGAATTGCTTTTAATGCNTAAAAATGTCCATCCCATGCGCATATATTATATGAAGCTAATATTTTACATATTTCATTTGGAGANTTGTTTTTATGAANAAAAGATACTGTAGGNGCTCTTCTTTTTGAAAAATCTGTTCCTATAACTTCAATATTTTTAAGTTGATTTAAAGATGAATAGAGTTTAGAAGCTAATTTATTTTCGTGTCTNCTTATTTTTAGATAAGAACTTTCAATTTTTTCTCTTAATGAATTACCATCTCCAAATGAAGAAATAAAATCAATTGCCTTAATTACTCCATTACAAGCAGCATGATTTAATGTTCCAGTTTCAATTTTATAGGGAGCATCTTGTTCNTGTACTATAAGTCTATCAGTATCAATTTTATTNAGAAAATCAGGTTTAGTATATAATAAACCTACATGAGGNCCATAAAATTTATATGCTGAACAAAGAAGNAAATCACATTTTAGGCTTTTGACATCAANTGTAAAGTGAGGAGCGTAATGAACAGCATCAAGTAATAATANTATTTTTTTATTTAATGTTAACTNTCTGATTTTTTCAAAATCATTTATTGTCCCTAANGCATTTGAAGACATTCCCATAGCAATCATAACTGTTNTGCTATTTATTTTATTTTCAAAATCATTATAATCTAGCTCACCATTTAATAATAAATTTATNTCGATCAGTTTAATGCCTTTNTCTTCAAATATTTTCCAAGGTCCTCTATTCGCCTCATGATCTAATGCAGTTATAATTACCTCATCACCTTCTTTAAACATTTTAGATAAACCTCTTGCTANCTGAAAGTTTANCGTTGTCATATTCTGACCAATTGAGATACAGTTTTTATCTTCAGCATTAAGTAAAATAGATNCTNTATCTCTNAGCGTACTCATTATNTTATCTGTTTCNATACTTGTGCCAAATTCNCCATGNGTATTTGCATTGTNTTTTTTATAATATTCTGATATTCCATCAATTACTGAATTTGGTACNTGAGTTCCTCCNGGACCATCTAAGTAAATTATTTGATTATTATTTTTGTCTCTTAAAGAGAGTGAAGGGAAAGCTTCTCTAATCTTTTTTGAATCTAGCATATTTTTTTTGATAAATATAGATAGGAATAGAGAATGAAAGTAATATTAANCCTGAAATAATAGATTCATAACCAACACCTATAACNAACCACATTACGAATAATAAAGANAAAANTCCTCTTATGATTCTGCTAAAATTTATTNTTTTGAATGANATAATTATCTCTGAAAAAGATATAAAAANGTATAACATCAGAGAACAAAATGTACTAGTTAAAATTAAATATGTGAAAATANTGCTAAGGCTTTTNGTATAATTAATTAATATCAACATTGAAACAATTATACTAGAAAAGATCAATGTCTGGTATGGAACNCCTTTTGAATTAACCTTTGAAAANCTTTTTCCTAAAAGCCCTTTATTTGATAATTTTTTAGGAATTTCTATTTGTAATAAAGTCCAACCATTNAGTGCTCCTAAACCTGAGATTATCGCAAAAATTGCAATTATATTTTTCCCATAATTTCCTAGAATAAATCCAGTAGCATCTGCAAAAGGTGCNCTNGACATATAAATTTCATTGGGATGCATAATTCCAATTATAGCAATCATAGAAAAAACATAAATACAAAAAGTAATTATTGTTCCAATCATNGTTGATTTTGGAATATTTTTTTTGGGATTCGATATTTTATCGGCAGGAATTGAAGCAGATTCAATTCCTAGAAAAGCAAAGAATGTTAAGGTTGTTGTAATTATAATTGCCTTAAAGTTTGTCTCTGAAGACAGATTAATAGGAAAAAAATTATTTATATCGAAAAAATAAAAACCCAAAAATATAGTTGTAATTAATGGTACTATTTTTAATATAGTTGTAATTAACTGAAAATTACCTGTATTTTTTATACCGTTATAATTTATAAAAGCTATAACTAAAACAATTAATATTGATATTAATATAGCAAATTCTCTTTTTTGTATAATGTCTGTGAAAACAGAAAGGTAACTCGTGATTGCAATAGCTATACTTGCATTAACTAGTAATATTGAAATCCAATACCCCCATATAATAAAAAACCCTATGAAATCTCCAAATATATTTTCTAAATAGTCAATAGGATTATTACTATCATTAAAGGTATATGTGATATTTCTAAAAATGACAGCAATTAATAAGGCCATTATTCCAGATATTATCCAACCAAAAATACTGATAGATCCATATTCTGAGAGTGATGCTGGCAACATAAAAATTCCAACACCAATCATATTTCCAATAACAAGACTTATTGATTGAATTAGATTTAATTTTTGATTTTTTGTTTTTTCCATTGATTAACCTAATATAATATTTATAAATTTATATAATTCTCATGCTTTCAGATGAAAACAAATATTTTATAGGTATTGATATAGGAAGTTCCTTTATCAAAATGTCTCTTTATGATTTTAAGAATGAAAATCAATTAGACAGTATTTCATTTCCTGATAATGAAATGGAAATTCTTTCTATAAATGAGGGATGGGCAGAACAAGATCCAGAGATATGGTGGGAAAATATAAAGAAGTGTTTCTTTTATTTTAAAAAAAAACATGATCTTTCCTACGTAAAATCTATTGGAATATCTTACCAGATGCATGGNCTAGTTGCTATTGATAAGTATGGTAAAAGTTTATTTAATTCTATTATTTGGTGTGATTCAAGGTCAGTTTTGATAGGAGAAGAAGCTTTAAATAAGCTTGACAAAAATATTATATCAAGCTCCTTATTAAATTCACCAGGAAATTTTACAGCTTCTAAGTTAAGATGGGTCAAGGAAAATAAACCAGACGTNTATTCGTCAATTTATAAATTTATGCTTCCTGGAGATTTTATAGTATTTAAATTAACAGGAAATATATCAACAACACCTTTAGGTTTGTCAGAAGGTATAATGTGGGATTTTAATAAAAGAGATGTTTCAATGGATATCCTTGATTTCTATCAAATTGAAAAAGATAAGGTTCCCGACATTGTTCCATCAATAGGTGTTCAGGGTAAAATTTCTAAAGAAAATTGTTTAAACTTTGGTTTAGTAGATAATGTCACAATATCGTATAGAGCAGGCGATCAACCAAATAATGCTTTTTCATTAAATGTTTTGAATGACGGTGAAATCGCCGCAACAGCTGGTACATCCGCAGTAATATATTGTGTTACAAAAAANGATATAAGTGATCCACAAAATAGAGTTAATACTTTTCTTCATTGTAATGATGATATAAATAATAAAAGAAATGGNGTTTTATTATGTATTAATGGATCTGGAATTGCTTATTCTTGGTTAAAAAAAACACTGAAAATAAACTCATATTTTGAGATGGATAATTTATCTGAAGAGGTTAATTCAAGTGAAGGGCTTTCTTTTTTTCCATTTGGTAATGGTTCTGAAAGATTATTTAATCATAATAAAAATTTAAATGCAATGATTAATGGATTAGATTTTAATATTCATAATAATTCACATATTATTAGATCAGTATTAGAGGGAATCGCATTTTCATTATGTTATGGTATAGAATATCTAAGAAATATNGGATTGAATATTGATAGTGTGAAGGTTGGTGATTCTAACTTATTTAAAAGTAAAATTTTTAAAGAAGTTTTTGTTAATGTATCTAAAACAAAACTTTATGTTTATAATACAGATGGTTCATTAGGTGCTGCAAGAGGTGCTGCATTAGGAACAGGTGATTATAATAATGAGGAAGAAGCTTTTTCTAGTTTAAAATTAATAGAAAAGCTTAATCCACAAGAATCAAAGAGTATGGATGAAAGTTATAAGAATTGGAAAAAATTATTAAATAAATTAATTTGATAACTATGAGTATCATTAAAGGTAATAAAGAATATTTTAAAGGAGTTGGTAAGATAAAATTTGAAGGTAAATCTTCTAAAAATCCACTTTCATATAGATATTATGATAAGAATAAGTATGTTTTGGGTAAACCAATGAAAGATCATTTTAAGTTTGCAATTGCTTATTGGCATTCTTTTACTAATCTGGGAAACGATCCTTTTGGTATTGGAACAAAATATTATCCTTGGCTTGATTCTAAAGATGTAAAAATAAGAGCATATGAAAAAATGGATGCAGCTTTTGAGTTTATATCTAAACTAGATTTAAATTATTTCTGTTTCCACGATTTTGATTTGATTGATGAGGCAGATTCATTATCTGAATCTACTAAAAGACTTGAGGATATAACCGATTATTGTAAAATAAAAATCAACGATTCTAAAATTAAACCATTATGGGGTACAGCAAATTTATTTTCTCATCCAAGGTACATGAATGGTGCAGCAACTAATCCTGATTTTGAAGTTGTGTCATATGCAGGTTCTCAAGTTAAAAATGCAATTGATGCCACAATAAAATTGAAAGGTGAAAATTATGTATTTTGGGGTGGAAGAGAGGGGTATATGACTTTGCTGAATACTGATATGAAAAAAGAGCTTGATAATCTTGCTACCTTTCTTCATATGGCTAAAGATTATGGTAGGGCTAATGGATTTAAAGGACATTTTTTTATTGAGCCTAAACCAATGGAACCATCTAAACATCAGTATGATTTTGATGCTGCAACTGTTATTGGATTTTTAAGAGAATATGATCTAATGAATGATTTTAAACTAAATATAGAGGTAAATCACGCAACTCTTGCAAGCCATACATTTGATCACGAACTTCAAGTAGCTGCTAACGCAAATATGTTGGGGAGTATAGATGCTAATAGGGGAGATTATCAAAATGGTTGGGATACTGATCAATTTCCAAATAATATTTACGAAATAGTAGAAGCTTTAATTATAATTATTAAATCTGGAGGAATAAATGGTGGAGGAATAAACTTTGATGCTAAAACAAGAAGAAACTCTACTGATCTTAATGATTTATTTCATGCTCATATTGGATCAATAGACTTATTTGCACGTTCTTTATTAATTGTTGAAAAAATTATTAATGATTCTGAATACTCATCTTTAATAAAAGAAAGGTATTCTTCTTTTCACTCAGGGATTGGTAAAGAATTTTCACAAAATAATCTTTCACTTGATGATTTATATAATCATTCATTAAATTCAAATGGGATTAATCAGCAATCAGGTAAACAAGAGTTTTTTGAAAATCTGATAAATAGATTTATATAGTTTAAAATCAATAAGATTACATTTTAATAATTTATTACATGAATTTCTGTAACAGAAGATTATTATTTTGCGTTAAAATATTACACAAATAGTTTAGTTAGTTTGGTTTGTGAAGCACTTGATTTCATCAAGTGCTTTTTTTATATACTTAATCCAATCAATAAATATAATATACTTGTTATTAAGCCAGCTAAAACTGCATATGGTAATTGTGTTTTTACATGATCAATATGATCACTTGCTGATGCCATCGAAGAAATAACTGAAGTATCGGAAATTGGTGAACAATGATCACCAAAAAGCCCACCGCCAAGAGCAGCAGCAATTGCTATAGAACTATTTATCCCCATCTCTTGAGAAATTGGTACTGCTATTGCAAGCATTATTGCAAATGTACCCCATGATGTTCCTGTTGAAAATGATATAAAACAACTAGTTAAAAATAACAAGACTGGAACAAATTTAGGTGAGAGGATATCTTTNAACTCATTTGAAACATAAATACCTGTTCCTAAATCCTTACATATATTTCCAATAGTAAATGCTAGCATAATTAATAATGANAATTGCATCATTCCTCCCATTCCTTTAATTGAATATGACACAACTTCTTTAACAGATAATATTCCATTGAAAATATAATATGAAGCTGCAATTATAATTGAGAGAATTACAGAATAAAGAACGGATGTAGATCCAGATGAATTTTCTAAAATTTCGAAAAACTTCATGTTTTCTTTTGATGGATCATAACCTGTATAGAAAAGCATTAGTATCATAATAATGACCATTGACAATAAGGGTAAAAACATATTAAAAGAATTAGATTCTATTCCTTTTTTAGTTTTTATTACTGTTATATCTTCAGAAACCATTGGGGTTGATCCTTTATCAAACAGTATACCACCTTTTGTTCTTTTTTCTGCTTTTTTCATTAATCCAAAATCTTTTCCAGAAATTATAATTATAACTAAAATTATAATTACTAACAGAGGATAAAAATTATACTTCATTGCGGAGATAAGTTCATTAAAAGGTTTATCTATCCCTTGAACGGTGAGAATACCTATAATATATGCACCCCAACCATTAAATGGTATTAATAATTTTGATGGGGCAGAAGTTGAGTCAGCAATATAAGCTAGTTTCTCTCTAGATATTTTTAGTTTATCAAATAAAGGTCTAAAAATTGTACCTACAGTTAAGGCTGAAATATTAGATTCAACAAATAACAAAAAACCAGTTAAAGAAGCATATAATTGAACTTTTTTACTGCTATTATCATTATTTTCTGAAGAAAGTTTTTTTTGGAAACTATTTATAAACCCCTCAACTCCTCCAGTCACTTGGATAAGTGTTATTAAAGATCCAACTAAGAAAGTAAAAAAAACAACTCTTGTATTTCCTGGATCATTAAAAACATTAACAACACTTTCAATTGTGAGGAGAATACCTTGAAATGGATTCCAGTTTCCAATAATTAATCCACCAAAAAAAATTCCAGTTAAAAGTGATATAAATACTTGCTTAGTCCTAATTGCAAGAATAACTGCTATAATCGGAGGAATTAAAGAGAGAAAACCATAGTTATCCATAAGTCAATATTAATTAAATTTACAGGAACAAATATCACATGAATAAAATTAAATCCTANTTATTATTATTTCTATTGTTATTTTCTTGTAATAACCAAGATGAGCTGACCAGAGCTTACATTGATACTTACACAAAATTGTTTTCAATTTCCAAAGAGAATATTTTAGAGATAGTTCAAAACTCTGAATATGGAAACCTTAATGAGTATCTCCAATATGATATAAGCCTCTATACAATTACATATAATACTACCTACAAAGGACAAAATATAAAAGCTTCAGGTCTTGTTGCTTTTCCTGACACTGATCAAGGAATGCCGATTCTTAATTTTAATCATGGTACAACATCATTACATGCAGATGCTCCAACCGAAGATTTAATTCAATATAGTTTTTTTTCAAATGCAGCCAGTGCTGGATATATTTTTGTAATTCCTGATTATTTGGGNTTTGGGGTCTCAGACAACATAGTTCACCCTTATTATAGATCTGATATTACTGGACAAACTATTGTCGATATGATCAGGGCAGCTAAAGAATTAGCAGCAATTGAAGGTTACAATTTTAATGGTGATGTTTTTTTATCCGGATATTCAGAAGGTGGATTTGCAACTATGTCAGCTCACTATAATATGGAAAAAAATAATTATTCTGGATTAAATCTTGTTGCATCAGCTCCTGCTTCTGGGGGATATGATATAACTGGCATGTTAGATTATTTTATTTCAAAGGAGACATATCACGTTCCATATTATATTGCCTACGTAGCAATGGGATATAAAACATCATATGATTGGAGTTTGCCTTTATCTTCTATTTTTAATGAACCATACGCTTCAATAATTCCTGAATATTTTAATGGTAAATACTCTGGGTATGAAATTAATTCTGTCTTATCAGATGATATGAGTGAGTTGTTGACTTCTAATTTTATTAATAATATTTATACTGATGCAGATTTAAAAATTATTGTTGATGCTTTTGAAGAAAATAGTCTGGATCAATGGATCCCAAAAAATAAAATGATAATGTATCATGGTACTGATGATATTACTGTACCTTATCAAAATTCTGTTGATACTTATAACAGTTTTATTTCACTTGGGGCAGATAAAAATATTGTAGAGTTTATTGATCTTGTAGGAGAAAACCATTCTTCTGGGTCTCTGCCTTATGTCGTTAGTCTTTTTGATGAATTTGAGAAATTGAAGTAGATGAGATATTTATTTATCATATTAATATTTTTTGGGTGCAATAAAAATAATAATAATATCGACTTGATATTGGATGAGGTAAATTCGATTTATGCACCTGATAAAAGAGTTTCTCTATTTAATATTACTTACTCATTAAGTAATTCTACAATTATAATTGANGGAGAAACATCAAAAATTGAAGCAAAAAANTATCTTTTACAGAAATTAGATAGTGCAGGTATAAATTATTCAGAGAATATTGTAGTACTGCCAAAAGATACAATATATGGAATTATTAATAACTCAGTTGGAAACTTAAGAGGTAGACCCTCACATTCATCTGAGTTAGTATCTCAAACACTTTTAGGGACAAGAGTAAAGGTTCTAAAGAAACAAGGAGAGTGGTANCTTATCCAAACTCCTGACGAATATATTTCATGGATTGATCATGGAGGCATATCAATTGTTTCAGAAAGTGAGTATAATAATTACTATAAAAACCCTTACATATTTAGTTCCGTTCAAGGTTTTGCTTATTCTACTGTTGAGAGAAAAGCCATTATTTCTGACTTAGTTGTTGGTTCAGTTTTGAATGTAACTGATAAAATTGGAGGTTTTTATAAAATTGAATACCCTGATAAGAGAGTAGGGTGGGTTAATCAGATGGATATTTCTCCAATGTTTAATAATAGTGAAAAAACAACATCAGATATAATTAATAATTCCAAACAATTCATTGGGGTTCCTTATTTATGGGGAGGNACATCTTCAAAAGGTTTTGATTGTTCGGGATTTACAAAAACAATTTATTTGATGAATGGGCTTGTAATACCGAGAGACGCATCTCAACAAATTAATGAGGGCTTATTAGTTGATCAGAATAGAAATTGGGATAATCTTAATGAAGGTGATTTAATGTTTTTTGGATATTATAGAGATGGAAAAAGAAGAATTGACCATGTTGCAATATGGATTGGAGATGGTAAATTTATTCAAGCTTCAANAAATGTAAGAATTAATTCTGTATATGCTGATGATCCATTATATGATAAATATCACATGGAAAAATATATGGAGTCNAGAAGAATTATTGGTCATGAAACNTCTGGTGTAAAAAAGTTATAACTTTTCAATATTTAATATTCTNTCAATAAAGTTTTTTGTATTAAAGTCAACGCCACCTGTTAATCTAAANGCTTCATTACCGCTCTTGTCAAATACTANAGTAGTTGGTAAACTGTATGCGTTAAAATAAGATAAGTCACCATTAAGCTTAATAAAATCTAAATCAAATTTTCTTTTATTTAAAAAAGAATTTATCAATTTCAAATCTTCATTTGAAACAGCGATAATTTTAACATTAATATCCTGAAACTTTTCTTTTACCTCTTCTAAACTCTTAAATTCTGCTATACATGGTTTGCACCAGGTTGCCCAAATATTTAGAATTAAAATATTTCCTTTTAAGTCATCTAAATTAAATGCATTACCTTCAAGATCTATTAATGCTGAGAAATCATTAGCTTTTTTATTAATAGGGGTACTACAGCTAATAATTGTTAAAAAAAGTAAAATAGATTTTAGTAATTTCATTTTTTACTATTTTTACATAGTTAAATAAAAATAATGAAGAAAATATTAATTACAATATCAATGCTTTTAATATTCAATATAGGATATTCTCAGTCATTCTATTCAAACTTAAAAGCNACAGGACTAACTTGTGCCATGTGTTCATATTCAACACAAAAGAGCTTAGAAAAACTTGATTTCATTGAGTCAATTACTCCTGATTTAGAAGCAACATCATTTAAATTAGAATTTAAAGANGNNGCNTTTGTNGANTTTGATTTAATTCAAGAAAAAGTNGAAGATGCTGGTTTTTTTGTAGGGTCAATTGAAATNGTTTTTAATGATAAATTAANAGCTGAAAATGATAAGCATAANNTANTTAANGGNAATTTATTTCATTTNTTNTCTGATGNNGANAAGGAANCTAATGTATTTACTTTAGTNGATAGGAAATTTATTAGAAAAAGTGAATATGAATTAATTTCTNCTAAAACTTCACACTCATGTTATGAAACAGGTATNCATACTGCNTCATGTTGTTCTAAGCATGAAAATTTAAAATCTAATAAAGTCTATCATCTTAAAAGTAGTTTATAAANTATANTNNTAAATGAGANTATTTTTTATTCTTTTNNTATTNATATNNAGTTATAAAACNTCTGCTCANGANTTATATATTAACTCTGAACCAGCNAGTTTNATTCCAAAAGGAACAAANGTTGTAAGNCTNACAAATTCTAATATTTTTCTTGATGGATCTAATATTATGGGTAGTATTGGTAATGCTTTTATTGTGACACCTTCTCTATCTTATGGTTTATCAAAAAAAATAATGTTGAGTGGTAGCATTCAATTTGCAAATAAGCCTTATGAACAAGATATGATGCCAAANTTTGGATTAAATGGATTTAAGCTTTACTCCAAACAAAGAATTTTAACTACNGATAAACAAAAATANCANACGAGACTATCNTCTTTNATTNAGTATTCNTACCACGAAGATAAATTCATGAAAGATAATTTAGATCTNGNNTTACAAGACACNGGTTTTGAATTAGGATTAATTGGTACTCAGTTAATAAATAAACTAGCTATATCTATTACATCAGGAATTACTAGAATTTCTAATATTGATGAAAAATTTACACAAGGGTCTACTGTAAAATGGCAAAAGACAAATTTAAATACATTTAAAAATTCAATATCAGCTGGTTATTTACTTTTTCCAAGAAAATATAAATCCTATAAACAAACTAATTTTAACTTATATGTTGAGTATTTAACTAATACAATTCTAAATAAAGAATTTCCTGTAAGGTATAGTAAGTTTAGATCTACTTTCGCACCAGGAATTCAATTTATTTTACTATCTAGATCAAGATTAGATTTTAGTTATAAGATAAGAAAAGGTGATATGCCAGAAGAATTCTTAGTTAAATTAACCTACATAATTTACTGATTTATCTTCAATCAGATAAGTACCTTTATATACTTTAAATCCTTCATTTGACCAATATGCAAGCTTAGGATTATTCCCTTTTTTCTCTTTGATAGATGCACAACCAACGCTACCATCTTTTCCTAAAGCAACAATTTTATCATTGAAATTAATATTTTTCGTNCCTCCATTAATATCAATGATTCTTTGGCATAACGCTTCACATGCTTCCTGAGGAGTTTTACCGCTTCTCATTTGTTCAACTACAAAAAAAGATCCACATGTTCTAAGAATTTCTTCGCCTCTGCCTGTTGCTCCTGCAGCTCCCACTTCATTGTCTACATATAAACCTGCACCAATAATAGGGGAATCACCAACTCTTCCAGGTATTTTATAAGCTAAACCACTTGTTGTTGTTATTCCTGCAACATTACTTTCAGAATCAATACCAAGTACATTTATAGTTCCTGTTGTTCTAATTTCATTATATGGTTCTGTAGATGGAGGAAACCAATCATCTTTTGATGATAAATTTTCTTTCCATCTTAACCATATTTTTCTGGCATTTTCTGTTAATAAATTTTCAACNTTAAATCCATGAGCTCTTGCAAAGTCTTGNGCNCCTTTTCCAACTATATGAATATGGTCAGTCCTCTCCATTACGAGTCTTGCAACAGAGCATGGAGTTTTAATNCCCTCTAGTGCAGCNACAGANCCACAATTATGAGTTGGTCCGTACATTATTGATGCATCTAATTGAACTACGCCATGTTCATTAGGTAAACCTCCATAGCCTACAGAAGTATCTTCTGGNTCTAATTCTGTTACATTGGAAGATATTTCNATAGCATCCAATAACTTTCCTTTATTTGATAAAATATCCCATCCAGGTTTTAATACTTTTTCACCCCANATTTCACCTCGACTACATAGAATAACAGGCCCCTTATTTTTTTTAGGTTTGGCCTCAATATTTGAAACTAAAGGTACAGTTGCTCCAACTGCTGTTAAATTCTTTAAAAATTTTCTTCTGCTATTCATGGTTTAATTTGTTTAATGTTTTAATATATGTTTTAATATAATAATTCTTTTCTTTAGATCTATACTGCAATATCCATCTAGGATGGGGAAGTGCAATAATTTCATCAAAGAATTTATACTCTTTGTTTAATAATTCAAAAAATTTTTGATTTTTTCCTTTTCCNATGATCACACAAATTTTTTTTGTGGCAATATTTTTTACTTCAAATTTTATCCACTCTACAATTTTATTTTTCCATTTNTTAAAGAGATCAATGTCATCATAATAATTCAAGTTATTTCCATTAANTGTAAATCCATATGGGCATATACTTGAAATNAAAAATTTTTTATAAAATTTTTCAACACCCCCATAACTGTTTATCATATCATAAATAAACTTTGAACTTAATTCTTTCTTTNGGTCGAATTTTGATTCAATACCACAATACTTGAATAAATTATATGGATCAGTAAATGGTATTCCTGTTATTCCACCGCCAAATCTTCCTGGATTTATTCCAAAAAGAATTATTCTTTTATCACTATCATTAAAAAATTTAGAGTAGAAAGAATTGTAGATTTCTTTTACCTCAGGATTTTTATAGGGATCTAATACTTCTACATTATTATCAGATGAAACCTTCTCAAGATTATTATAAAATTCAATAATCTTGAGTGAAGTTTTCATGATTTTTAAAAAAGTGTTGGTTTACTCTAAAGTTTTAGCAAATTTTTTCAAAAACTCTTCGGGCATAGTATTCACCTGAAAAGAAATTATAACGTTATCCCATAGCATATTTACATTAGCGACTTTATTATCATTTGCATCAATAAAGTATGTTAATCTTTCAATGCTTGAATCCCAAATTACTGCATCGGTGTCGAATGTATGAGCTAGGTCAGCATTATAAGCTTCCATGTCAATTTTTCCATCTTTTCTATATGCAAAAGGATACTTCCCTTCTTTATTTAAATCAACTGTCCATTTACCATTTTTTCTTGGTGTCATGGCAATAGCATAATCTCCAGCTCTTATTGTTTTTTCTCCAATTTTTACATCTGTAGAAAACTCAATAATAGTAGGGCTATTAGCACCTGCTCTCCATAATTCATTGTAAGGAACTAAATCACCAAAAATAGTTCTTCCTTTNACTCCAGGTGAAGAATATTTAATTGTGATATTTGTCATTCCAACATTTTGAGAAACTGAAGCTTNAGGGCTTGCAACAGGACTCAGGTATTCTCTTGCAGTTTGTGCATTAATGCCAGTAACAAGCAAGAATAAAATTAATATTGTTAGTATATTTTTCATGTAATTCAATTTAGGTACCAATTATAATTTTTTTTTAATGAAATAGATAAATTATATTTTTTTTTTTATTTCTTAGAAATCGAATAGTCACCTCTCAATAATCTCCATCTACTTTCAAAGCTATTAGGTCTATGAATTTTACCTGTCAGTATGTTAGGATCAATTTTTATTCTTGTTTCTTCATATTTTGTTCCCTCTTTCCATCTCAAATAAGGCCAAGTTTCACAAGTGTTATTATTACCTTCAAAAAATACACAATCAGAATACTCTCCACTATCGAATCTATAGTCCTCTTCTATAAATGATACCCAACCGTAAATGTCTATAGCTCCACTTACATTAAATGAAGTGTTTGAATCTTCAAAGGTTATGAAGCCTTTAAATGTGCAATCTTTTGATGAATTTATGTACAAAGAAAAGTTATGTGTTTTACCATTTGCAGAGTACGGATTAGTATAATTAATTATACCAGACCATTCTCCAACCATATTTTGTGAAGCTTCATTACAATCAACTACATCATCAGCACACCTATATGTACTACTAGCCAATATTATAAATAGAAAATATAGAAATTTCATTAAAAAATTTTAACTCCAAAGATTAGAAGGATAGGTGTTATTCTCAACTAAATTCTTGATTTTATTTTTCACAGTATCGCTATCATTTTTATAGGTAACACCAAACCAATTTTCATTTGTTACATCGACATAAACATTCTCTTTTCCCACAACTTCTGGCAAAAGAAATTCTTTTTTAGGTTCATTAATATTTTTATTCAAGAAGATTTTAAATTCTTTGTTAAGCAAAGAAAAAATTGACTTTTGAAAACCAAATAAATTCATAGCTACTTTTGTCCCAGTAGGATGTTGAACTTTTCCTCCATTGAAATTTCCTTCTACTATATTTCCATTTCTTATTAAATCGTGAGTTTCTTCAATATTTATGAGTTTATTTCCTTCTATAATACAAACACCTCTAGATACTCCACCATTTTCAGATAATGTATTTTCAATTAGATAAGAGATAGTTGAAACCTTAATGTTATTTGCTTCAATGTGATTAAGGGTTTCGTATGCTTTTTCAAATGCGCCATAACCATAAAAATCATCAGCATTTATTGTAATAAATGATTCTTCAATTACATTTTCACAACAAAGAATTGCTTGTCCAGTGCCCCACGGTTTTTCTCTTTTCTCGGGAAGAAGATACTCGCCTAGGCCGTATTTAGGATCTTGAATTACTATTTCAAGTGAAACATTATTTATACTAGAAAATATTTTTTGATATTTCTCCTCAAAATATTCTTCTAATTTGGGTGATGATAAAATCACAACTTTGTTGAATCCTGCCTTAATAGCATCGAATATTGAATAATCTAAGATAGATTCATTATTTGGACCGAAGCTATCAACTTGCTTTAGGCCTCCATAACGGCTGCCCATTCCTCCAGCCATTATAATGATAGCTCTATTCATTAATTACTTTGTTATAGTGAAATTTCCTCTGATTTGACTATTCCAACCTCCGCCTTGGGTAAAAAACTCTCCATTTAAAACATAAGGTTCGGATCTAAATCTTGCTTCGTGAAATTTTGTTCCTGGTCTCCATCTGACGTATGGCCATCTATTACATGGATTATTCCAGTTAGAACCATTACCAGTGCAGTCAGTGTATTCTCCGCCATTAATTTCATATTCAGTTTCCATAAATTCTACCCAACCATATTTATCAATGGTACCAGACACAACAAATGTTGTATTAGACTCTTCAAAAGCACTAATTCCTTGAAAAAAACAATCGTTAGATGATATTATAGATAGTGTAATCTTGTGGGATGTTCCTGATGCTGAAGAACTTGTGTAATCTGTTCTCCCTTTCCATGTACCAATCATTTGCTTGGCAGCGTCAGAACAGTTTATGGTATCTTCAGGCTCATCACATCTCCAACTACTACTTGCTAAAAATATAAAAAGGAATGTTGTTAATGATTTCATAATGCAAAATTAAATATAAATTATAAAATTTCAATCAATTATACGCAGTTAGATGCTGATAGTTTTAGAATCTTGCATTTAGAAGTTGGAATTATATAAATCATTATATTTAAGTTAATATGCAAATTTCATTTTTAGACTGGTTAATTATTTTTTCCTTTTTTGGAATATTTATTTTAATTGGATTTATAACCTCAAAAAAATCAGGAGAAAACTCTAAGGAATTTTTTTTATCAGGAAGGAATATGCCTTGGTGGATGCTTGGCATATCCATGGTAGCAACCACTTTTTCTGCAGACACACCAAATTTGGTTACAAATATTGTTAGAGAAAATGGAGTTTCTGGTAATTGGGCTTGGTGGGCATTTCTATTAACTGGAATGATGACTGTGTTTTTTTATGCTAAGTTGTGGAGGAGATCAAAAGTACTAACTGATTTAGAATTTTATGAGTTAAGGTATAGTGGAAAACCTGCTAAATACTTAAGAGCTTTTAGAGCTTTGTATTTAGGTGTTTTCTTTAATGTTATGATTATGGCCTCAGTATGTCTTGCTGGAATAAAAATTGGGGGTATTCTGTTAGGCCTTTCACCTTTTGAATGTGTATTTTATTCATCTTTGATCACTGTTTTTTATAGTTCTCTTGGTGGTTTGAGGAGTGTGGTGATAACAGATTTGATACAGTTTATTCTTGCTATGATTGGTTCTTTGTGGGCATGTGTATATATATTAAATCTTAACGAAGTAGGAGGTTTAAATAATCTAATTAATAATCCATTAGTGGTAGATAAATTAAACTTTTTTCCTGATGTAAATGATAAAGAAACTTTTTTAACAATATTAATAATACCACTTGCAGTTCAATGGTGGGCAGTTTGGTATCCAGGTGCTGAGCCAGGTGGGGGAGGTTACATTGCACAGAGGATGTTATCTGCCAAAGATGAAAAAAGTGCTGTATATTCAACTCTTCTTTTTAATGTTGCTCATTATGCTCTCAGGCCATGGCCATGGATACTTATAGCTCTATCTTCTATTATTGTTTATCCTTCATTATCAGATATATCATCTGCATTTCCATCAGTAGATAAATCGATCATTGGTAATGATATAGCTTACCCTGCGATGTTATATTTATTNCCAAGCGGCTTATTAGGTTTNGTGTTAGCATCTCTCATCGCAGCATTTATGAGTACTATCTCAAGTCATTTAAACTGGGGGGCTTCATATATTTCATTAGATTTTTATAAAAGNTTTNTAAATAAAGATGCATCTGAAAAACAGNTAGTTTTTNTTGGAAGNATNTCAACTNTTATTTTAATGTTTTTAGCNGGATTTCTTGCTCTTAATCTNTCAGACGCATTAGGAGCATTTCAAATATTACTTCAAATTGGTGCAGGTACAGGNTCAATATTTTTATTGCGTTGGTTTTGGTGGAGAGTAAATGCCTANAGTGAAATTACAGGAATGGTAGTTTCTTTTCTTCTGGCAATTTATTTTCAATGGTTTCATTATGATCTTACNGGTANTCAGTTAGAGTCNTATGAAAAACTACTTTGGAGTATTTTTTTAACAACTTCTTCATGGATAATNGTTACATTTTTAACTAAACCATCTGATAAAAATACATTGAAGGAATTTTATTCAAGAATTAAGCCTTATGGTATTGGATGGAATGGTTTTCTCTCAATTAGTAATATTCCNAAATCAGATCATAATAATGAAGAATCTCCAATGAGAGATCTTTTATTAATGTTTTTGGGGGTATTTANGGTATATTTTGGATTATTTGGTACTGGNTTATTAATCTATGGAAATTTTCTATNTGGNAATNTATTATTAATAATATCTTTTGTATCAGCTTATTTNACAAATTATATTATGTCATATAAAGATAAAAGCTAATATTATTTTGGATTGATCTTTAATNTCAAAATATTAGAANTTAAACCTTTTAATNAATTCTCCGTATATTAGTNAATGCTTTTTNNAGCATTTTAATAATATTATTAACCAAACAAAATAATATGNATACGTTAAATTTTATTTTAGGAGCGAGTTTACAGCCAGGTGATTTTACTGGTTTTACTTTCTTCATAGGATCTGTTTCTATGTTAGCTGCTACTGTGTTCTTTTTAGTACAACANGGTCAAGTTGACAAGAAATTTAAAGATTCAATGCTTGTTGCAGCTTTAATTACTGGTATTGCAGCTGTACATTATTATTATATGAGAGACCAGTGGGCTGAAGGTCTTGGTTCACCAACTGAATTAAGATATGTTGACTGGATCTTAACTGTACCATTAATGGTAGTTGAGTTTGCTCTACTTACAGGTGTAGGTATGAGAAAACTTTTCTGGGCATCAGTTATTATGCTTGTAACCGGATATTTCGGTGAATCAGGTGTTACTGGAATCTTAGATGCTCAAACTTGGGGTGCTATCTCAGGTGCTGCTTATTTCTACATGGCTTACGAAGTAGGATGTTTCACTGTATTTACAGGAAGCGGTCCTCAAGGTGATGTAGGTACTGCTTTAGCTAACGCTAAAGGTAAAATACCTGCTGCTGGTAGAATGTTACAGTGGTTTGTCTTAGTTGGATGGGCAATTTATCCTTTAGGATATATGATGGGAACTGATGGTTGGTATACAGCTGCAGTTTCAGGTCTTCCATTAGACATGGATATTGTGTACAATATCGGTGATGCTATAAACAAAATTGGATTTGGTATGGCTGTATGGTCAGCTGCTAGAGACTAATTTTAATAGCTATTAAAAATTAAAAGGTGAGGTTTTCCTCACCTTTTTTTTTATATTTTCCTATGGTTTCAACCAATCAAAGTATAATTACTTCAAAAATCATTGGATTAATTTTTTCTTTATCACTGATTTTCTTTGACATAGGCAATTCTTATTCCAGTATTATCTTTATTTTGGTAATGCTAACTATTGGAATTCCTCATGGTTCTGTAGATCATATCATAGCATTTTTAAATCCAGATTCAAGGAGATTCAATAGTAAGTTTAGTTTCTTTTCTGTCTATTTAGCATTAATTGTTGTTAATATTCTTATATGGATATTTTCTCCTTTTTTAGGATTATTTGTTTTTCTACTGGTATCATGTTATCATTTTGGCGAGACTCAAGTTATAGGATATAACTCAACGGATAATAAACTTTTAAACTTTGTAATAGGAGCAAATATTTTATTATCCCTATTTCTAAATAATATATTTGAATTACAAACAATTCTTGTTGATTTCACTTTTTTTAGTTCTATAGACCTCTCATCTTTTGAAAAGATATTTTTTTTATTGATATCAGTTGCTGTACTAATGATGTCAGTTGTATATTTTGATATCAAAAGAAAAGTTCCATTGTATGCGGAACTTTCCATACTTTATTTAATATTTTACCATACAGATATATTAACCTCATTCTCAATATTTTTTGGTTTTTCTCATTCTTTGCCAATGCTTTTAATGGAATATGAAGAAATGAAAGAAAAAAGTTTTTTCAGGTTTTATATTAAGACACTGCCTTTCACTTTACTTGCAGTTGTTTTTGGATTAGTTCTTTATTATTTCAATAATAACATTTTGACAACCGATAACTTGATTCTATTTGTTTTTATAATTATTTCGAGCCTTACTTTACCCCATGTATTTATTATGAAAGATTTTGTAAACGATAAGTAGAAATGGATATTGATTATGCCATAACCTTTATGTCCAGTGATTGGATTATTGCCAATTCCTTGTCTCTAGTATATCTAATAGTATGTTTATTGATAGGAAAATATTCTTCAAAAGAGTTTGTAAAGAAATTTGCTATTGTTTTCGTCTACTTTTTTATAGTAATGTATATACTATTTCATTATTTTCATTTTATTGACGGGACATGGAGTTTAAATAAAAGGCTTCCACTTCATCTATGTGGTATATCATCTCTGATAACTTGCGTCATTCTTTTTGTAGACAAAAAACAATTTCTATTTGAAATTCTATTTTATGCAGGAATTTTGGGAGGTATAAATGCATTATTGACACCTTTAATTGATAATTATACTGGTAAGAATTTTTTTTATTTTGAATACTTTTATAGTCATACTTCTATAATTATTCTTCCTTTATATATGTATTACTTTATGGATATGAGATTATCTAAATATTCTTGGTTAAAATCATTCATATTTATAAATGTACTACTGATTATTATCATGCCAATAGATTTTATGATTGACGCTAATTATATGTATCTTAAAAATCCCCCAGCTGTTGACCATCCATTTGTTTCTGGTGATTGGCCATACTATCTTGTTAATTTAGAATTTGTTGTATTTTTTCTCCTTTATTTCACTTATCATCTATTTAATTCACCTCTTTTGAGGAACAAATTAAAAAACTAAACGTTCTANTTCTATGCAGNTNGGTTTTTTAAAAGATAATGAACCTAGAGTTTCAATNANACCNTCNACTTTAGATAANTTTATTTCACTTGGGNATAAAGTTTTTATAGAAAAAAATGCTGGCTTTNAATCAGGATTTTCTGATTCAGAATATANNANTGCTACGTTTTATTCAAGAAAAGATTTAATTAATAATAGCGATATTATTTTATCTGTAAGCTCTTCCAGTCTAGGATCACTTAATGATTATAAAGGAAAAATTCTTATCTCAAATTTTAGTGTNGATCCAAATAGAGAAAAATTAAAAAAGGAAATAGAAAAAAATAAAATAACAGCATTTGATCTTTCAATGATTCCAAGAACTACGATAGCTCAGAGTATGGATATATTATCTTCAATGGCAGGATTATCTGGATATAAAGCAATAATTAAGGCTGCTGAGATATTACCTAAAATATTTCCAATGACTATAACTGCCGCAGGTAGTATTAAACCTGTGAAAGTTGTTGTTTTAGGTGCAGGTGTTGCTGGATTACAAGCTATAGCTACGGCTAAAAGGCTTGGTGCAATTGTAGAAGCATCTGATCCACGACAAGCTGCAAAAGAAGAAGTTTTAAGTTTAGGAGCAAAATTTATAGAAGTGGAAGGGGCTTTAGAAGATAAATCTGCAGGTGGATATGCTGTAAAACAATCAAAAAAATATTTATCAAAACAAAAAGAAGAGGTATCAAAAAGATTAGTACAGGCTGATGTAGTAATAACTACTGCTCAAGTATTTGGTTCAAAGTCACCAGTATTAATTTCTAAAGCAATAGTAGAAAAAATGAATTTTGGTACAGTTATTGTCGATTTAGCCTCATCTACTGGTGGAAATTGCGAACTAACTCAAGACTCAAAAATAATTGACCACAATGGTGTTAAGATAGTTGGTAATTCTTATCTATCAAGTGAATTATCTCATGATGCAAGTAATCTTTTCTCTAATAATGTATTTAATTTCATTAACCACCTTATAAAGGATAATGAGCTAATTAATGAAGATGATGATATTTTAAAAAGCTGTAAAATTTAATTATGAATGAGATATTAAACTTTTTAATTGAAAATGAGATATTGATATATCTCCTTCTATTTACTATTTTATTAGGTTTCGAGGTAATATCAAAGGTTCCTTCGGTTCTTCATACACCTCTGATGTCTGGTGCAAATGCAATTAGTGGAATTGTTATTTTAGGTGCTATAATTTTGATAAGATCTACTGAACCAGATAATTATATTACTCTTATTCTTGCTAGCGTAGCTTTATTTGTAGGATCAATCAATGTTTTTGGGGGCTTTTTTGTTACAAATAGAATGTTAGAAATGTTTAATAAAAAGAAAAAGAGTTAATGGAAAANGTTTTATTTCTTATGTCTGCTTTTTTGTTAGTTTGGGGNTTGAGGCTNCAAAGCGANCCTGCNTCTGCAAGNAAGGGAAANAAGTTAGCTTCAGTNGGTATGTTATTAGCGATNTTCTCTGCTNTAATTATGCCACTAGAAAATANTAATTCAAATTTAATTTGGGTTATTGTACCCTTATNNCTNTCATCTGTAATTGGNTATTTNATTGCTCAAAAAATTAAAATGACATCGATGCCTCAGATGGTATCAATTTTTAATGGTTTAGGTGGATTAAGTGCTGTNTTANTATCATTTNCTGAGATATANAAATGGATAGCTNTTCCTGATTCCTATGATATTACTGTAGTAATAGTTCTNATTTCTAGTTTATTTATTGGTTCNGTTGCATTTACTGGAAGTTTACTTGCTTTTGCAAAACTTGATGGATACAGATGGTCAGAAAAACTAACTCTACCTTTTCAGCACATANTCAATATAATTTTTCTTTCATTAATAGTTGGTTCTTCATATCTATTTGTAGCTAATCCTGATATTTCATATTTATATCTTATAATTATTCTTTCATTTATNTATGGAATATTTTTTGTTGCTCCGATTGGTGGAGCTGATATGCCNGTTGTTATTTCTTTATTAAATTCATTTACTGGAATAACTGCTGCTTTAACAGGTATNATTTTTGGAAATATTGTAATGTTACTAGGTGGAATTTTAGTGGGTGCTGCAGGAACTATATTAACTATATTAATGTGCAATGCAATGAATAGATCATTGCTTAATGTAATAATTGGAGGATTTTCCTCTAGTGGTTCCTCAAAAGAAAATAAAGAACAAGGAGATATTAAGGAAATTTCCGACTCTGATTTCGCGGTTCAATTATTTTATTCAAATAAAGTCATNATTATTCCTGGATATGGATTAGCTGTTGCTCAAGCTCAAAAATTATGTAAGGAGATTCAAGAGACTTTAGAGGCAAATGATGTTGAAGTTAAGTATGCAATACATCCAGTTGCTGGAAGAATGCCCGGCCACATGAATGTATTATTAGCTGAGGCAGATGTTGATTATGCTAAATTAATAGAATTAGAACAAGCAAATGAAGAATTTAAATCTACTGATGTAGCAGTAATAATTGGAGCAAATGATGTTGTAAATCCTGATGCTATTGATGATTCTTCTAGCCCTTTATTTGGTATGCCTATTTTGAAAGTATGGGAGTCAACATCTACTGTAGTTTTGAAAAGAAGTATGTCTGCAGGATATGCTGGAGTCCAAAATCCACTATTTTTCAAAAAAAATAATAAGATGTATTTTGGTGATGCTAAAGAAAGTCTTCAAAGATTATCATCAGAGCTTAAAAATCTATAAAAAATTTTTTTTAAATTGAATTCATGACCAGGGGTTCAATATTTTTTATTTTCTTATTAATATCTTCTTGTAATCTTTCTCAAAATGAAAAACCTAATATCATTTTGTTTTTTTATGATGATTTAGGATATGGTGAATTAGGTGTATATGGTCAAAAAATTATTGAAACAAAGAATATTGATAAATTAGCCAATAATGGTCTAAAGTTCACAAATTTTTATTCAGGATCTCCAGTATGTGCTCCATCAAGAAGCATCTTACTAACCGGTCTTCATGGTGGTCATACGAAAATTAGGGGTAATCACGAGTATGGAAGCAGGGGAGATGTATGGGATTATAATAAAATGTCTGAAGATCCAAATTTAGAGGGGCAGTATCCAATAGGTAAATCTGAATTAATTTTTCCTAAACTATTAAAGGGAGCAGGTTATATTAATGGAATGGTAGGTAAGTGGGGTTTAGGTCCTCCAAATTCTACCTCAATTCCTACAGAAATGGGTTTCAGTTATTTCTATGGATATAATTGCCAAAGGATGGCACATAATCTTTATCCTCCTCACCTATGGGAAAATGATAAAAGAGATTTTTTAGATAATAAGGTTGTGTCACCTAGGTTAAAACTTCAAGAAGGTCAAGATCCATATGATGAAAGTAATTATAAAGTATTTAATCAAAATGATTATGCACCTGACAAAATGCATGTTAAAGCACAAGAATTTATAGAAAATAATTACGATAATCCTTTCTTTCTTTATTATGCAAGCCCAATTCCACATGCACCTTTACAAGCGCCTCAGTATTTAGTAGATAAGTATAGAAATATAATTGGTGAAGAGGATCCATATTTAGGTGATAAGGGTTATTTTCCAACTAGATATCCACGAGCGACTTATGCTGCAATGATAGAATATATTGATATTCAGGTAGGTGAGATAGTTGATCAGTTAAAAAGATTAAATATTTATGATAATACTATCATTTTAATTACCAGTGATAATGGTCCTACATATGCTGGAGGGGTTGATTTTGAATATTTTAATAGTACTGGCTTATTTCAAAATGATCCTAAGAGAATGAAGGGTTATACTTATGAGGGTGGAGTAAGAGTACCTTTTATTGTTTCTTGGCCTAATAAAATTAAAAATAAAAGAGTAATAGACGAAGTGTCAATTTCATATGATATTTTTCCCACTATAAGTGAATTATCTGGTGTAAATGAATTATATAATTATTCAACTGATGGAGTTAGTTTGGTTGATATTTTTACAGATAAAAAAAATTCTTTAGAAAGAGATTATATCTATTGGGAATTTCCATCTTANGGAGGACAGCAAGCAGCTAGGATGGGNGATTATAAAGCAATTTTNAAAGATATTAAGAAGGGAAATAGAAAAATAGAATTATTTGATCTTTCCTTAGATTTAAAAGAACAAAATGATATATCATCTGAATATCCTGAAGTAGTCAGGAACTTTGAAAATATTTTTAAAAAGGAACATATTAAATCTGAAATAAAAAGATTTGAAATGGGCTATATTGATGAAAAAAAACCTTNGAAAAATGAATAAAATAAATAGAAGAAATTTTATAAAAAAAACATCTTTATCTGGAGCTGCAATNGCAACTGCATCTGCTTTATCTTCATCTAAGTACAAAGAGAGAGATAAATTATCTCANTATATGGGTGATTTTTCAGCTCCAAAATTAGATAAAGTNAGACTCGCCTTTATAGGTGTTGGTGCAAGAGGTACTGGTCATGCTAAACAGTTAGCCACAATAAANGGAACTGAGGTTGTAGCAATATGTGATTTATANAAGGATTTAGCAGAAAGGTCTAAANGATTATGTTTAGAAGCCGATAATNAAAGGCATAAGAATTTAAAGTTATATNNTNGTAATGAAAATNATTGGATAAAAATGATTGAAGATACTAGGCCTGATGCAGTATTTATTTCCACAAATTGGGATAATCATGCTCCTATGGTNATAAAGNCTATGGAATTAGGATCCCATGCTTTTGTAGAGGTTCCTATGGCAACTAATTTNAAAGATCTATGGGATATTATAGATACATCTGAAAAAACTCAAAAACACTGTATGATGATGGAGAACGTCAATTATGGACGTGATGAGCTTATGTTCTTAAATATGTGTAGNAAAGGCTATATTGGTGATTTTCTTCATGCTGAGGCAGCTTATATACACGAGCTCAGGTTTCAGATGGANGAACAGGATAGAGGAACAGGTTCATGGAGAACACATCATTATGCAAAAAGTAATGGAAATTTATATCCTACTCATGGNTTAGGTCCTGTAGCACAATATATGAATNTAGCTAGAGGGGATGATAATTTTAAATCNTTAGTATCATATTCAACCCCTGCTCTTGGNAGGAAGCTTTATGCCCAAAAAAATTATTCTTCTGATCATAAATGGAATAAACTAGAATATAATAATGGTGATCTAAACACNTCTATTATTAAGACTTCAATAGGAAGAACAATAATGGTACAATGGGATGAAACAAGTCCAAGACCTTACTCAAGACACAATCTTATACAAGGTACAAAAGGTATATTAGCAGGATTTCCAACAAGNGTTGCCTTNGATGGAGGTGTNGAAGGTATAACAAAAAATCATCATTCTTGGGCTCAAGGTGAAGACTTAGAAAAATTATATGAAAAATATGATCANCCACTTTATAAAAGGGTAGGAGAAGAAGCTAGGAGAATGGGAGGACATGGTGGAATGGATTTTATAATGNGATTCCGAATNATTGAATGTCTAAGAAAAGGGACTCCTTTAGATCAGAACGTNTATGAGGGATGTTTTTGGAGTGCAGTCACACCATTAAGTGCAGATTCTATACTTAATGNTGGAGCACCNCAAAAATTTCCAGACTTNACCAGAGGTAACTGGAAATCAACAAATCAACTCGATATTATATCTTAATTGTTTGCTCCAATAATTAGNGGAGCACTCATTTTATCTAGTTCAACTTTCAAATTTGGTAAATTACCAGAAATAGCGTCAAGTTCAACATATAACTTATCAAGCATACTGTTTGCAATATTTAAGCTTTGCTTGTGTTGTCCAGTCGGACCATATGTTGATGTTAATCCTCTATATGCATTCCCAATATAGCTGCTTACAGTCGGATCATTTTTAACCCCTACTTCAGATTTTGCTGAGTTTCCATAGACTTTCTTTGATAATTGGTTGAGTTGTTCTTCAATATCAAATAATCTTTTACTTAACTCATTATTAACACTTTTAGATCTACTCAAAGAAACCCTCATTGCTTTAACCATATTAATAGTTTCGTTCATGTTATCTGATAGTACTGATTGTCTATTTTGTACTGAAATTAAATTTTCAGAATGAGTGTTATATTCCTCGTAACTCATACCTTGTAATGTACCTCTCTCTAAGTCAACAACATTGAAAGTTATAGGGTCATCTAATTCAATAGATACTCCTTCATCTTCCTTAACTAGAGTTGCAGTATAAGATCCAGGAGATGCAAGTTGACCAGAATTATACCATCCTCTTCCTCCACGACCACTTCTTGGAAGTCTATCTGGATTGATTGCAGTAGCACTTGAATGTCTTAAATTCCAAGCAACTCTGTTCAAACCTTTAGAT
>NZWZ01000015.1 GCA_002701745.1 Flammeovirgaceae bacterium | reverse complement strand
CAATGAGGCAGAAAGAGATCAAATTACAATGTCTCTTAAAGTAGATGTTGAATCTAAAATGGGAATTGTATCTGATGTTCAGCAAGAGTTGAGGGAGGCTAATGCTAGAAAAATTCTCTATAGTTCTGTTCAATCTGTTGATATTTAAAATAAATAAGAATTACATTTAATTCTTATTTATGTTAGGAAATTCAAAATACAGTNAAAAGGTTAATGCNTGGTGCATGTATGACTGGGCTAATTCAGTCTACTCNCTTGTAATTACNACTGCTATATTTCCTATATTNTATAACTCTGTTACAACTTCNGCNTCGGGATCAGATATAGTTANTTTTTTTGGATTAGAGATTNTTAACTCTGTCCTTTANTCATATTCTCTTTCATTCTCATTTCTTATNNTAACTATTATACAACCNATTCTTTCTGGTATTGCAGATTACTCAGGGAATAAAAAGNTCTTTCTTAGAATNTTTATGTATTTAGGTTCATTNTCATGCATGTTTTTATATTTTTTTGAGGGACCTAATATAGAATTTGGTATTATATTTTATGTNTTAGCAAGTGTTGGTTTTACAGGAAGTTTAGTTTTTTATAATGCCTTTTTACCAGAAATATCAACCCCNGATAATTTTGATAAAATAAGTGCTAGAGGATNTTCATTTGGGTATGTTGGNAGTGTTATATTNCTAATTNTCTGTCTTATCTTAATTCAAGGTTTTGAATTTTTTGGATTTGAAAATTCGAAGGAAGCAACTAAGTTCACTTTTTTATTAGTTGGNATTTGGTGGATTTTATTCGCTCAAATAACATTACNTTATTTAGAANAGAAGCCAAAAAAAATTATTCTTAATAAAACTATATTAACATATGGTGCTAAAGAACTTTTTAAAGTATGGAATTATATTAANGGAGTAAAAAATTTAAAACTTTATTTATTATCATATTTCTTCTATAGNATGGGAGTTCAAACAATCATGTTAGTAGCTTCCTATTTTGGAGATAAAGAGATAAATCTTGATCAAAATAAATTAATTTTTACAATTTTAATTATACAACTAATTGCAATTTTTGGAGCTTATTTCTTTGCTTANGTTTCAAGATTGAGAGGAAATAAATTTTCTCTGATAANAATGAATATCTGTTGGATTATNGTTTGTNTAACNGCCTATTATNNNACANATGAAACTNAATTTTANNTTCTNGCAGCAGCAGTTGGTATATTGATGGGAGGAATTCAATCTNTATCNAGATCTACTTTTTCAAAGCTNNTNCCAAAGGAANTAGGTGATACTGCATCTTTCTTTAATTTTTATGGAATTTCATANAATATATCAGTTGTAATTGGAACTTTTTCNTACGGCTATATTGAACAAGTTACAGGAAGTATGAGATCNAGTGTTCTTGCTNTAACTTTATTTTTTATATTAGGTTTAACCTTTTTAATTTTNACAAAAATTAAAAAATAATTTTTAATGGTAGATTTAAATATACCTGAACAGAATATAGAAATTAAAAGCATTAATTCTAAAAATTATATTTTTGACTTAATAAGAAAAAAACATCTTGTATTAACTCCTGAGGAGTGGGTAAGACAAAATTTGGTTAGTTATTTCATAAATGATCTTCATTACCCAAAGGGTTTAATTAAAACTGAGTCTTCCTTAAAATATAATAATTTAAAAAAGAGATCTGATATCTTGATTTACAATAATGATATGACTCATTATATGATTGTTGAATGTAAGTCTTATAAAATGAAATTGAATAAATCTCACTTAAATCAATCTGCGATATATAATAAAATATATAGAAGCAGATATTTGATGGTTTCTAATGGAATGGAACATATTGTATGTGAATATGACTGGGAAAACGAAACTTTTAAATTTAGAAATTCAATTCCCGAATTTAGTAATTAAATTAATGAGTTGATATTATGATATTCTACTCCGAATGCTTTTGATACATTTTCATTTACTACTTTCCCATTTATAACATTAACTCCAGTCTTTATTTCATTGTTATCTTTTGAAGCTTTAATCCATCCTTTATTTGCAATTTCTAGAAGATATGGTAATGTTCTGTTAGTAAGTGCTTTTGTAGAAGTAAATGGCACTGCACCTGGCATATTAGCTACACAATAGTGAACCACATTATCTATGATAAAAATAGGGTCTTGATGAGTTGTGGGAGTTGATGTTTCAAAACATCCACCTTGATCAATAGCGATATCTACCATTACACAACCTGGCTTAAGTGACTTAAGCATTTCTTTTGATATTAATTTGGGAGCTTTAGCTCCTGCTATTAATACTGCTCCTATAATTAGGTCAGCATTCTTTGCTTCATTTTCAATAATTTCTTTTGTTGAAATTAAACAATTGATTTTATTATCAAATAATTCATTTAATTCATTTAATCTTTTTTCACTTGTGTCTAATATTGTGACATTTGCTTGTAGTCCTACAGCCATTTTAGCTGCTTCAGTTCCTGATATCCCTCCTCCAATAATTAATACATTAGCAGGTTCAACTCCACTTACACCTCCAAGTAAAATGCCTCTTCCTCCCATAGGCTTTTCAAGATATTTTGCTCCTTCTTGAGTTGCCATTCTGCCTGCAACTTCTGACATTGGTACTAATAGAGGTAATGATCCATTATTATCTTCTACTGTTTCATATGCAATACAAACTGAATTGCTTTTAATCATTGCATCAAGTAATGGTTTATGTGATGCAAAATGAAAATAAGTAAATACTATTTGATTATCTTTAATTAATGAGTATTCCTCTTCAATTGGCTCTTTAACTTTTAGAATTAAATCCGATATATCAAAAATTGATTTATTATCATCTAAGATAATTGCCCCCTCATTTTTATAATCATTATCAAGAAAACTTGAATTAGCACCGGCATTTTTTTCAACAAAAACCTCATGGCCATGAGAAATTAATTCTTTAACTCCATAAGGAGTTATGGCTACTCTAAATTCATTATTTTTTATTTCTTTAGGAACACCTATTTTCATATGTGCAAATATCTATCATTTAGAGATATTTTATAAATTTTAAGTGTTTTTTTTAATTTTATATTTACGATTAAATCAGAATAATATTTTGTATTATTTATTTATATAAAATATAATTTTAAAATTTGTAAAATAACATATTATAAACATCATATAATTTAAAAATTTTTATATTATTTAATATTCATTTTTACTATATTTGCTGACATATTCACTTATGATTGAATCAAATCTTTTTATAGATAAATCTCTTAAAGTTTCAAAAGAGGAAATACTTAACGACTACTACTTAATTAATGAAAGTAGAAACCTTAGCCTAATTGGGAGGAAAGAGGTTTTTATGGGTAGAGCAAAGTTTGGAGTATTTGGTGATGGAAAAGAGCTACCACAAATTGCCATGTCAAAATTTTTTAGAAATGGTGACTTTAGAAGTGGATATTANAGAGATCAAACTTTTATGATGGCAATTGATCAGTTAAATGCTAATCAATTTTTTGCTCAACTATATGCTCACACTGACGTTAATTTTGATCCTCATTCAGGTGGAAGACAAATGAACTGTCATTTTGGGACAAGAATGTTGAATTCTTCTGGTAATTGGAAGACGTTAACAGATATGAAAAATTCAGCAAGTGACGTTTCATGTGTTTCTGGACAAATGCCGAGAATTGTTGGTTTAGGTTATGCTTCTAAATTATATAGAGAAAACAAAGATCTAGGACAAATGCATAATTTTTCAATCAATGGNAACGAAGTCATTTTTGGGACAATAGGTGATGCAAGTACATCAGAAGGACATTTTTGGGAATCAATTAATGCTTGTGGTGTTCTTCAGATACCAGTTGTTATGTCAATATGGGATGACGGTTATGGTATATCAGTACCCTCAGAATATCATACAACGAGAAATGATTTATCAAAAGTTTTATCTGGCTTTCAAAGATCATCAAAAAATGAAAATGGATTTGAGTTGATAACTGTCAAAGCATGGGATTATGAAGGGCTTTTAAAGGCTTATTCAAAAGCAGTTAAGGTTGCTCGTGAAGATCATGTTCCATCAATAATTCACGTAAAGGAAGTAACACAACCACAAGGTCATACTACTTCAGGATCGCACGAAAGGTATAAATCAAAGGAAAGATTAAAGTGGGAGGAAGATTTTTGTTGTATCAAAAAAATGAGAGAGTGGATACTGAAAAATAAGATATCAGATAAAGTAACTTTAGATAATATTGAGAAAAAGGCAGAGGAAAGAGTTAAAAACATAAGAGATAAGTCCTGGAAAGACTACAGAAAAAATATAGAAGATGATTTTGGTGATGCTATGACTATAATTACAAGGGTAGCACAAAATAGTCCAAAAAATAAAAAAGAAATTATTCAGGTAAGAGATGAATTATCAAATACATTACAACCTATTAAAGCCGACATTTTTAAATCTTTAAAATTTGTACAAAGAATTATTAGAACTGAAAATAATTTAGCTAAACCTTATCTCTTAAATCTAATCAATGAATTAGAAATAAAATACAAAGATCAGTATAGCTCTCATCTTTATAGTGAGTCAGATAAATCTGTTAAAAATATAGGAGAAATTAAGCCTACTTATGATAAAAAACCGAAATTAATAGATGGAAGAGAAATTATAAATAATTTTTTCAATATAACTTTTAAAAATAATCCTTTAGTTTTTGCAATAGGAGAAGATGTTGGTATGATTGGTGGTGTAAATCAAGGTTTTGCAGGAATTCAAGAAAAATTTGGAAATTTAAGAATTACTGACACAGGTATTAGAGAATCGTCTATAATTGGTCAAGGTATTGGAGCTGCTATGAGAGGTCTTAGGCCTATTGTTGAAATTCAGTATTTAGACTATGTTTATTGGGCAATTCAAACGTTGTCAGATGATTTATCTACCTTACACTATAGAACAAAAGGAGGACAAAAAGCTCCTGTAATCATTAGAACAAGAGGCCACAGACTTGAAGGAATATGGCACTCTGGATCTCCAATGGGGACTTTAATTAATAGCCTTAGAGGTATAAATGTTTTAGTTCCAAGAAATTTTGTTGACGCATCAGGAATGTATAACACATTGCTTCAGTCTGATGAACCTGGTATAATTATTGAACCTCTTAATGCCTACAGATTAAAAGAAAATTTACCAAATAATCTTGATCAAGTCAGGGTTGAATTTGGTATACCTGAAGTTTTAATGAAAGGTAATGATATCACAATTGTTACTTATGGTTCAATGTGTAGAATTGTTTCTGAGGCAGCAATACAATTATCTCAAATTGGAATTTCATGCGAAGTTATTGATGTTAGAACCTTACTACCATTTGATAAAAAAGGTATAATCCTTGAATCAATTAAGAAAACAAATAGAGTCGTATTTGCTGATGAAGATGTTTCGGGAGGTGCTAGTGCTTATATGATGCAATCAGTTCTTGAAAACCATGATGCTTACTTTTATTTAGATTCTAAACCAATTACTATTCACTCAAAAGACCATAGACCAGCATATAGTACTGATGGTGATTATTTTTCAAAACCTAACTGTGAATTGATTTTTGATAAGGTGTATGATTTATTTAATGAACTAGATCCAAAAGCTTATCCTCCTCTTAGATAAATTATTCAGAAAGAATTTCCTCTAAAGTCACTTCTGGTGTTTCAATTATGTTACTAGTATTTAATTCTCTGTCTTTAATATAAATCCGTAATTTGAAAATATCATTTTTTAAAATCATCTCAAAACCGTAAGAAACCATTCCATATCTTAATTTTCCAGATAATAATTGGGATGAATTTGAAATATTTAGTGGGGGGAATCTGGAATTAAAATCTATTCCACAACCGTACTCCTCATCAAAAATTCTTTTCCAATCTATTAGTTCAAACTCATTATCTTCTTTTTTATAGAATTCTATGAATATGTTTTTATTATTTTCATTTTTTTGGATGTAGAATGTATCAAGCTTAGAAGTCGGATTAACTGTGTCTATTATGTAATTTTCACAATTAAATGATGGTCTGTTATCTTCATTATTATATAGGTAGTAAACTCCATTTGGCTCATATATATAAAGTGGGGGAGTTACATTTGTTGATCCCAGCGTAACCCAGTTAAAATCTTGATCAATGATAGCATTATAAGGGTGATATGGATAATTATTTTCATCATTAGATAATCCTAAGTCTCCATCACCATCTATAAAATTAATTGTAAGAATTAGAGAGTCCTGATTAAAACTATTTTCACTTTTTTTAAATTCTAACTTTTCATATGAAATTGAAGGTGTAGTTGAAATATTATTATCATCGGCACATGAGAGAAAAATTAGAGCTATTATTAATAAAGAAAAATGTTTCATAACTATCTAACTTTCTAGTTTTGCAATTATTTTATTTTTTAGAGATTTTAAATTATTTAAAGGCTCACTACAAACATAGTTACGACATATGATAAAACTTGGTTTTTTATCTGACTTTAAATTTTTTAATGAGTTTATAGATAATATTTTATTTGGAGCATACCAAGAGTTAATTTCTTTAAGAATATTATTTTTTTCTTTCTTATTATTTATTATTTGAATTTCATTAATTCCTGTTTGATTAATTTGATTCGTATATATCCAGTTTGACAGGTATTCATAGTTGTTTAAAAACTTCTTCAATTCGGAAGACATTCCGTTGTATATATTTTGATATAACTTATCATCATAATATTTTCCTAAAAGTAGAAGATTATTAAACATTACGGAATTAGAAGAAGGTATTACATTATCAAAAATTTCTATTTTATTAGCTATTAATTTCTCATTTCTNCTTCCATTAAAGTTAAATAGCTTCTCATCCTCATTATAAAAAAGTTTAATTGAATCTTCTATCAAATTCCTAGCAATATCTAAATATCTTTTATTTTTTGTTACTTCATATAGTTTNATAAAAGCACTTATTGTATGTGCNTAATCATCAATGAAAGCATTTATTTCACTTTGAAAAATTCTTCTTAAATTTTTCTTATTAAGAAAATTTTTTATCAAAAAATCTGCATTTTTTAAAGCTAATTCAAGATATTTNTTTTTACCTAACGACTGATAACAGCAAATTAATCCTTTTAGTAATATAGAATTCCATGATAAAATTATTTTTTTGTCTATTACTGGATGAACCCTTGATTTTCTNGCTATTATAAGTTTTTGTTTTATTTTTTTGAATAAATCAATATTATCATTTTTTTCAANCCTTCTTTTTAAAATTATTTGGTTTCCAAAATCTTTATTTTTAGATATATTAAATACCTTCTCTGCATATAAAAATTCATTTTTATTTAAGATTTTTTTTAATTCATTATAATCCCATAAGTAAAACTTTCCNTCTTCACCTTCTGAGTCTGCATCAATAGACGAATAAAAACTTCCATNTTCACCAGTCATATCATTAACTATCCATTCAAAAGTATCATCAATTATATGTTGATATTTTTTATCCTTTGTTATGGAATAGATATTAGATAATAATTCTAGAATTAACCCATTATCATAAAGCATCTTCTCGAAATGAGGAATTTCCCATTTATTATCTGTTGAATATCTGAAAAATCCACCTTTAATTTGATCATATATTCCTCCNTCAATTATTTTATCNACCGTATAAATTATATGATTATAAATATCTTTTTCTTTGTTAGATATAGAATAGTATAAAAGAGAGTTCCACATATTAGACATAGGAAATTTTTGAACTTTATTTATTCCACCATATTCATAATCAAATTTTAATTTAAGTTCATAAACTAGAGATTTAATAGAATACTGATTATCAGATCCATATCTATCTTCGTTTGATTTTTTTAAATCCTCTGTAAANTTCTCNGAAGATTTAATAAATTCATCTTGATTTTTATCATATGCATCAGAAATACTATTTAATATACCAAACCATTGATTAGGGTTAAAATATGTTCCTCCATAAAAAGGTTTAAGATTTGGTAAAAGGAATATATTAAGAGGCCAGCCACCTTGAATACCCATAAACTGAATAGCATCCATGTAAATATTATCTATATCTGGTCTTTCCTCTCTATCAACTTTTATTGATATAAAGTTTTTATTCATTTGNTTGGCAATAATTTCATTTTGAAATGTCTCTTTTTCCATTACATGACACCAGTGACAACTTGAATAACCTATACTGAGAATTATAATTTTATTCTCTTTTTTAGCTTTTTCTATAGCTTTTTCTCCCCATGGAAACCAATTTATNGGATTNGAGGCATGNTGTTGCAAATAATAACTTTTTTCATTTTTAAGGTNGTTTTTTTTCATNAAAGTATAAGTTTATAGTAAAGTAAAGAAAGTTTTGTATCTTTACGGAACAGATAATATTGTGAAAAAATTACTAGTTGTCTTAATAATTGTTTTTTCATCTTGTGAGAGGAAGTTGTGTCCAACATATTCTTCGGTACATACTACTTCAGATAATACTGAAATCANTAACACCGTTTCATAAAAAATTGTAAGTCTATAAGCCGGATTCTGTATCTGATATAATCAGATTCTTATCATTTATCTAGACTTGATATCGCTACCAAGTTCAATCNATCTACCCATTCGAATTATAGCGAGCAACTATTAGTTTAAAAACTATCGAATTACTTGATCTTTCAATTTATAAGGTTTACAATGCATTAAATATCACTATTTAATCGGTAAGCTCTTACCTTACCTTTTCACCCTTACCAAATTGGCGGTTTATTTTCTGTTGCACTATCTGTTCTCAAAAGA
>NZWZ01000014.1 GCA_002701745.1 Flammeovirgaceae bacterium | reverse complement strand
CGACTCAATTCCATCAGATATGGGTGTTTATTTTATTCAAAGTGAAATCAAAAAACTTTATAATTCCTATGCAAAATCTGTTAAAATGAGAGTTGCAGGTATAAGAGGAGGAATTAGCGGAGGAACTTATTGTAGTATAAATAATTTACTAAAAGAAGCCTATGCTGATAAGAATGTGTTTAAAGTATTAAATAACCCATACGGACTCAACCCAAAAGATAAAATGGAGGGTATGGATAAGAAAGATTTAAGAAANATTATTTTTGATAAGGAATCAAACTCCTGGATTTATCCATTTATTATGGCNGGGATAAACACAAAAATAGTAAGAAGGAGTAAT
Source organism: Flammeovirgaceae bacterium (assembly GCA_002701745.1). Lineage (GTDB taxonomy): Bacteria > Bacteroidota > Bacteroidia > Cytophagales > MED-G16 > MED-G16. The sequence goes on along the minus strand of NZWZ01000014.1, from coordinate 21,785 downwards.
GCTTTATCAAANTTTAAATATGGTAAAGATTTTAGGTATGAAGAAGCTACGATGTCCGGTAAAGGTATTTCTGGTTTTTNGAAAGCNATCTTAGCTGTATTTCCTCTAGCCATGGTTGGTTTAAACCCTAATTCTTTTTTGAAAAAGATTGTAAATTCATTTATGCCAAAGCCTGGAGAGGGTCCTGGACTTGAGAAAAGGAAAAATGGTTTCTATAATTTAAGATTTTACATAACAATTGATGATAAGAACAAAGCTTTTGCTAAGGTAATAGGGGATAGCGATCCTGGATACGGTTCAACTTCGAAAATGCTTGCTGAATCCGCTCTATGTTTAGCATTTGATAAGTTACCTGAAAACTATGGTGTTGTGACTCCGTCTTTTTCAATGGGNGATAAGCTTCTAGACAGATTAAATCATAATGCTGGACTTAAATTTGAATTGATAGTTAAATGACTTTTTTTAGCTNTATAATTATTCCTTTTTTCTTATTTATTAATACTGAAAAGTCAAATTATTCTGAAAAGATTCCTAATTCAAATTTTTCTATTGACATGATATATATTCCTGGAGGCGAATTTAAGATGGGTAATAAAAATAAAAANTCAGATACAGAGGTATCTTCTTTCTGGATTTCAAAATATGAGATAACATGGGAAATTTATAATTTATTTATGGAGCATGAAGAAAACAATAAATTAGAATTTGTTGTTGGAAATGAAAAAATTAAAGTTGATGGTATAAGTAAACCTACTACACCTTATACAGATATGACTTTTGGAATGGGTTATGAAGGCTTTCCAGCAATTAATATGACTCATAATGCAGCTTCAAAATTCTGTAAATGGCTATCTATTGAGACTGGTAATTATTATAGGCTTCCAACAGAGGCAGAATGGGAATACGCTAGCAAATCTGAACTAAATGAAAAAAATATAGATAATTATGCATGGTATAAAGATAATTCAGGTGGTAAGTATCAAAAAGTAGGACAAAAAGAACCAAATAAATGGGGTATTTATGATATGTTAGGAAATGTATCTGAATGGGTAGCTGACTCTTANGAGGAGAATATTTTTAAATCAAGAAAGTTAAGGTCTGATCCTTTTATTTTCAATAAAAATAAGTACCCTAAAGTTTATAGAGGTGGATCATGGAATGATGATCCAGATGAATTACTTTCCAACAAAAGGTTTTATTCTAACTACAGACTTCAAGAAAGAGATCCACAAATTCCAAAAAGCAAATGGTGGAATACTGACGCTCCACACATTGGCTTTAGGGTAGTTAGAGTAGAAAATACAGATTCAAAATCTCTCAGAGATATGTTTTGGAATAATTAATAAATGTTAATAAATTAAAATTTATACTAATTAACCAATAAGATGAAAAAAGAATCAAGAAGAAGTTTTGTNAGAAAGACAGCAGCGATAACAAGTGGTGTTTTAGCAACCAATGTTACACTTCAGTCTTTTGCAAACGTAAATGAAAATAAAAAACTGAAATTAGCTGTTGTTGGCTGTGGCGGAAGAGGATCAGGAGCAGTTGTTCAAGCATTAAATGCAGATGATAATGTAGAACTTATTTCTATGGCTGACGCATTCAGAGATAGAATTGATTCTAGTCTTAAAGGTATTCAAGATCACTTCGGAGATTCAAAAAAAATAAAAGTAAAAGAAAAAAATATTTTTATAGGATTTGATTCTTACAAGAAGGCAATTGACTTATGCGATGTAGTTATTCTTACAACTCCTCCTGGNTTCAGACCTCTTCACTTTGAGTATGCAGTTAATAATGGGAAACATGTTTTTATGGAAAAACCTGTTGCAACTGATGCCACAGGAGTAAGGAGAGTTTTAGAATCTGCAAAGAAAGCAAAAGAAAATAAGTTAAATGTAGTAGTTGGTTTGCAGAGGCACTATCAAAATAAATATCTCAATTTATATGATAAAGTTTCATCAGATCAAATTGGAAAAATAGTTTCTGGACAAGTTTATTGGAATGATGGGGGAGTATGGGTAAATACTCGAAAGCCTGAGCAAACTGAACTTGAATATCAGATGAGAAACTGGTATTATTTCACGTGGATATGTGGAGATCATATTCTCGAACAGCATATTCATAACATTGATGTAGCAAATTGGTTTATTGGAGAATACCCTTCTCATGCTCAGGGTATGGGAGGAAGAGAAGTCCGAAACGGAATGGAACATGGCCAGATATTTGATCATCATTTTGTTGAATTTCACTACCCTGGAGGGGCAGTTATTTCTAGTCAGTGTAGACATCAGAAAGGGACAGAAAGTCGGGTAGATGAAGTATTTCAAGGATCAAAAGGATCAGTTGTATTAGGTAAGGGAGAAATATATAATTTAAAGAATGAGCTTACTTATAAATATCCAAAATCATGGTCTGATGATCCAAATCCGTATCAAGTTGAGCACGATAAATTATTTCAATCTATAAGAAATGGAGAGGTTATATCAGATACTGAAAATGCTGCCAAAAGTACTCTTTCAGCAATTATGGGAAGAATGGCAACTTATACTGGAAAGAAAATTACTTGGGATCAAATTATGAATTCTAAAGAGAACCTAGTTCCAGATAACTTGACATGGAATTCTAAGGCTCCAACTTTACCAGATTCTGCTGGATATTATGATATTCCTGTTCCTGGAAAAACTAAATTTATTTGAATATGTTAAGAAGAACATTTATAAATAAATTTTCTATTTCTTTATCGGTTGCGTCTCTGTTTCCATTCAATTCTTTTTCAAAGAATACTTTTAATTTAAATTATGCGCCTCACTTAGGAATGTTTAAAAATACTGTTGGCGATGATCCTATAGATCAAATTAATTATATGGCTGACCTTGGTTTTAGAGCTTTTGAGGATAATGGAATGAGTTCAAGATCAGTTGATCTTCAAAATAAAATATCTAAAACATTAGAGAATAGAGGAATGAAAATGGGAGTTTTTGTTGCTCATAAAATTTACTGGGATAAGCCTAATCTTTCAAGTGGAGATGATGATTATAGAAATGAATTTTTAAATTATATTGAGAATTCNGTTGAGGTCGCCAAAAGAGTAAATGCAAAATGGATGACAGTAGTTCCTGGACATTTAGATTTGAGGAAGGACATGTCTTATCAAACCTCAAATGTTGTAGAAACTCTCAAGAGAGCATGTGATATTTTAGAACCCCATGGGTTAGTTATGGTACTAGAGCCATTAAACTTCAGAGATCACCCTGGGTTATTTTTAACCGAGAGCCCCCAAGCTTTTCAAATATGTAAAGCAGTGGACTCACCATCTTGTAAAATTTTATTTGATATCTATCATCAGCAAATTCAGGAAGGAAATTTAATTCCTAATATAGACGATACATGGGATGAAATTGCATACTTTCAAATTGGTGATAACCCTGGAAGAAAGGAACCAACAACTGGTGAAATAAATTATAAAAATGTATTNAAATTTATTTATGAAAAGGGTTTTGAAGGTATANTAGGAATGGAACATGGTAATTCTATACAAGGTGAAAGGGGAGAAAAAGCATTAGTTGACGCTTACTTAGAAGCAGACTCTTTCTAATTTCCTAAGTGGTTTCTTTTACTACCTACCAATATTAGCTCGGTCTGTCTTCCATTAACATATCTAAATCCTGTTTCCTCAAATACTCCAGCTTCTTCAAGCATAACTCTAATATCTTTATTCCATTCTTTGATAAACACCTTTGTGTTTAATTCAATTGCATATACAGTATTGTAATTCATAGGAAAATCACCAGTAAACGGAACTCCACCTTGAGAATCCCACATTCCTAAAGTTGTTCCAGCTGAATGACCANAAGTACCAAGAGGATGGGTATAAATTTGAGGTCTATAACCTTCATTTCTTCCCTGCTCTAAAGCTTCTTTTAATATTTGATTTCCAGTTTTTTTATACTCAAATAAATCAGTAAAAATATCTTGNACTCTATTTCCTTCATCTAAAGCTTTTACTAGNTAGTCTGGTGCTTCTNTTTCATCTGGTTTAAGAACGTAGGCTAATTCTTGGCAGTCAGTATTTAATGTCAAATACGTAATCCCAAAATCACAATGAATTAAATCTCCAGGTAGAATTATATCAAATTTTGATTCGCCATCGAAGGCATAAAGATCACTATTCTCATTCCTTTGGACATCAATTGTTGGATGAAACCAAGTTTTAAGACCAAGTTTTTTCACTTTTTCTCTCATCCACCAAACTACATCATCAGTAGTTGTAACTCCAGGAGTTATTACATTAGTAGAAAAAGCTTCGTTAATAATTCCNTGAGTAATTTCGACGAGTTGGTCATATATAATCATTTCCTTTTCAGTTCTTGTCTCAATCCACCTTATTGCGAGCTCCTCTGCAGATACTACTCTTTTTGATAATTTGCTTGGAAGATTATCTAGAAAAAGTTCNTAATCTGTTTTAACTATTCCATCAGCTAATGCAAAATGATCTGAAAAGTTTAATCCAATTTTTTCTGGATTTTTTTCTTCTATAAACTTAGCTAGTGCTTTCATTTGATTAGGTTCTTCTTCTTTATTCCAGATTGATGGAATATTTTTTCCAAATGAATACCTAGCTATAGCAACTTTTTCTAAATCTTTACTCTTCTTGTCATAGTGGAAAGCTAAAATTGTTCTTCTTCTAGCGTTTAGCCAAGTAGGTGGAAGAAGAGTCTTGATGACTGGATCTTCATTATATTCTCTTGTTATTATTACCCACATATCAATTCCTGTCTCCTCCATAAGTTTAGGAAGTAGGTTATCAAATCTATCTTTTTGAATTTCTTCAATAACTCTTGCTCTTTCTTTAAGACTAAGAATATTTTGAGATTTTACATTAAATGATAATGTTATTAAAAGTATTAAGTGAATAATTTTCATATTATATAAAATTTAATTTGTTGGTACTATAATATTATTTCCTAAAAAAATAGCATTTAAAAATAGCTTGTTAGTTCCATACCAACTACCTCTAAAATTAGGATTATCAGCAAATAAAACTACTCTCCCAGAATTTATTCTTGATACTAATAAAGATGCTGATCCAGGGATAAAGTTTTTCAGATTATTTTTTGAAATATAACCATCAATATGTGCATCCTCAGAATAGATTGCGACTGAAGAATAATGATCTGAAGTTTTATTTATAAATACATTATTATTCTTATAGACAGGAATAGATAAATCATTATATCCAAATGCTAGTGGATGTGTTAAGTCTAAATCAACACTTAAGATAACACCTCCAATTCTTTCTCTTCCAATATTTTCTCTAGCATCTACATAACTTTTTCTTGAGAAAACAGTATCCTTTTTTCCTTTAACTAAAGTTTCATCTACTATTTTTTTATTTATTGCCCAACTTGAACCTCTAGCTATTGTAATTAGAGTATTACCTTTGCCAACCCAATCCTTAATTTTTTCAATATCACTATCTCGAAGTTGATTGTATGAACCAGAAACCATTACTAGAGTTGTATACTGATCTAAAGAAATTCTAGAAAATTGATTTAATCTTATCTTTGTTAATGGCATACCTATCCTCGTATCTAGAAGATGCCAAACTTCTCCAGCTTCATATGAGCTAACTCCATCACCAATTAACATGGCAACTTTAACTGGTTTATTTATTCTAAAATTATTACTTCCGAGATCAATTCCTTCTAAACTATATCCAGATTCAGAATTATAAATTGGAACATTAAATTTTAACTGTAACTCTTTAATTATTTCATATAGCTTATCGCTTGAAATTTTTTGTTTGCTTACTGGCACTAGTATTGACCCATAATTAAATTGCACTCCTTCATTAGCGTTATCAACTTTAATCTTAAAAGGTTTAAATGCAGAATAAGTTACTATTTCATTTTTTTGTAAGTGATTAAGAGTAGCAGGAGAGTTGTAATCATTCCAGTCAATAATATATGCGTAATCTGATTTATTAACTTTTAAATTTTTAATTAAATTATCGGTATCTGTAATTTCAGATTCACTAATAAAACTTCTCAGTTTTTTAGATTTCATATTATAAAAATTAGAAACACTCCATGCGGATGCATCATAAAATACACTGTCAACATACTTATCATAAGTTTCGAAGAAATTTTTAACCATCCTAGATTGTTGCTGCTTGACAGGAACAATGAATTTTTCTTTATTCCTATAGACTTTGATATTATGTAAAATCAATTTATCAATGAATGCTTTATTCCTATTCATATCGTAGAGATCACCAAACTCGTATGCTTTTGTTTTATCACTACTAAATTCAGTAACTGACGAACTAAAAAATCTTTTTTGATAGTCTCTCAATAGGTTTTTATTATCTACAGCTGCCTCAACAGTTGCAATACTTGATAAGTACTGATTTCTGATGGTAAACCCAAATGATATTGTTCCATAATTTGTTTCTTGGAGATGTCCTCTTGAGCTACCTTGCTCAAAAAGTATAGCTAGAGCCCCTTGAACATCTGGATAAGATGAACCATAACCCGGGTAGGTTTCATCAAATGATTCTTTTGTATAATAAAACGAACCAATACTATCTAAAGCTTTTGAATAATATTTTGCAAATATTGGACTTAATACACTATAATTTTCATCAGGAATTAACGGCTTTAAAGATGCATTTGGTTTCATTGGTTCAAAAAAGTATGTGCTATTAGTACCCATTTCATGGAAATCTGTAACAACATTTGGATACCAACTATGGAACCATTTTAGTTTATTTTCACTTTCTGGATTTATTCCTAATAACCAGTCTCTATTTAAATCAAACCAGTAGTGATTAGTTCTACCTCTTGGCCATGACTCATTGTGTTCAGCATCATTCTCATCAGAGACAAGATTTATAGATTTATATTGATTAGCCCACTGAGAATGTCTATCTCTTCCATCTGGATTTATAGTTGGATCAATAAAAATTATGGACCTATCTCTAAATTTTTTTATTTTGTTACTTTCAGAAGCAACCATGGTGTAAGCGGTTAGCATTGCAGCCTCAGAGCTTGATGGTTCATTTCCATGAACACCGTATCCAAGATTAATGATGATTGGAAGGTTATTATCAATTTTATCTTTGTTTTCTGGATTGGTGTATTTTAAATGTATTCTCTGTATTTCACCTATATTATTTAAGTTGGAGGAGGATGAAACTGTAAGCATTACTAATTTTCTTCCCTCATGTGTTCTACCATATTCAATTATCTGAGCATTATCAGAACTATTTGATAAATAATTTAAATACGATATTATCAAATCATGTCTAGTATGTTCAAACCCAATTTCATAACCAAGAAATTCTTCAGGACTCATGATTTTATCATTATATGGTCCATTATTTTTCAAAAAATAATCTTGGGCATTAATTTGAACTGTTATTAAAAGGAAAAGAATTAAATTAATTATCTTCATTGCTACTAATTAAAATTAAACCAAATTGAGTACTCAAAATACAAATTATTGGAAAGAAAATCTGAAATATGTTGGAATTCTTTTATCTGTATGGTTTCTAGTTTCTTTTTGTTTCTCAATTTTATTCAAAGATTTTTTAGATACATTTTATTTAGGAGGATTTAAGTTAGGGTTTTGGTTTGCTCAACAAGGATCGATGTATGTTTTTGTCATTCTTATTTTTATCTATGTTCATTTGATAAATAAGCTTGATAAAAAATATGGATTTAATAAAAAAGATTAAAAATGGATGTTCAAACCTGGACTTATATTATTGTTGGTATTACCTTTTTAATATACATATCTATAGCTATTTGGTCTAAAGCTAGTTCTACTAAAGAATTTTATATTGCGGGTAAAGGAGTTTCTCCTCTTGCCAATGGTATGGCAACCGCAGCTGATTGGATGTCTGCAGCGTCTTTTATTTCTATGGCTGGAATAATTGCTTTTGCAGGTTATGATGGATCAGTCTATTTAATGGGCTGGACTGGTGGGTATGTTTTGTTAGCGTTATTACTTGCACCATACCTAAGAAAATTCGGAAAATTTACCGTACCAGATTTTATTGGTGAAAGATATTATTCAAATAGAGCAAGATTGGTTGCTGTTTTTTGTGCTCTTGCGGTATCATTTACATATGTTGCTGGTCAGATGAGAGGAGTAGGTATCGTTTTCTCTAGATTTCTCGAGATTCCCATTGAGTCAGGTGTAATTGTTGGAATGGTAATAGTTTTATTTTATGCAGTTTTAGGAGGAATGAAAGGCATAACCTATACTCAGGTTGCTCAGTACTGTGTTCTAATTTTTGCATTTATGGTTCCTGCATTTTTTATTTCTCTTCAAATGACAGGAAATTTTATCCCTCAAATTGGGATGGGATCTCAGATAAATGATGGATCGGGTATTTATCTTCTTGAGAAATTAGATCTGCTTTCTAAAGACTTAGGATTCAATGAATATACTTCTGGATCCAAATCGGTTTTTGATATATTCTGTATCACTTTAGCACTAATGGTAGGAACAGCTGGACTACCTCATGTAATTGTAAGATTTTTTACTGTGAAGAGGGTCAGTGATGCTAGAAAGTCTGTTGGATTAGCTCTTCTTTTCATTACAATATTATATACAACTGCTCCTGCTGTCTCTGTCTTTTCAAAATTAAATCTTATTGAAACAGTTAGTGAGAAAGAGTATTCTATGATGCCAGATTGGTTCAAAAATTGGGAGAATACTGGATTAATTACTTATGATGATAAAAATAATGATGGAATAATTAACTATAATAATTATGAAAATAATGAATTAATAATTGATAATGATATTATGGTTTTAGCTAATCCTGAAATTGCTAATTTACCTGCTTGGGTTATTGCGTTAGTAGCCGCAGGTGGATTGGCAGCAGCTCTCTCTACTGCAGCAGGGTTATTATTAGTTATTTCTACTTCAGTTTCAAACGACTTAGTTAAAAAGATTTTTATGCCTAATATATCTCAAAAAAGAGAATTACTAATAGCAAGAATTTCTTCTTTTTTTGCAGTTATAGTAGCTGGATATTTTGGAATAAATCCTCCAGGTTTTGTTGCTGCGGTAGTTGCTCTAGCATTTGGTCTGGCTGCTGCTTCCTTTTTTCCTGCTATAATTCTGGGTATTTTCTCCAAAAGAATTAATAAAGAAGGAGCTATATCTGGTATGATTGTTGGAATTTCTCTAATGCTCTACTACATGGCTAAATTTAAATTAGGATGGTTAGGGCCTCTACCTCCTTCTTCAGAATGGTGGTTTGGTATTTCACCTGAAGGATTTGGATCTATTGCTATGTTATGTAATTTTTTAATTTCAATTGTAGTGTCATATTTAACCTCGCCTCCTCCACAAAAAGTAGTTCAGTTGGTAGAAGACATCAGAATTCCTGAAAACTAATTTTTTTTAAAAAATATTTTTTCTTCAATGGATTTCCATAATATAAGAGAAGCGTATGTATTGTATGGAGCCCAAGATTTAATCAGATTATTTAATATTTTATCATTTAAGGTTTCTATATTATAATTGAGTTTGATGCTATTTAATAGAGCAATATCTTTTTTTGAAAAAATATTCTCTCTAAATAAAATAAATATTAGAAACATCTCTGCTGTCCAACTCCCTACACCTTTTATAGTAGTTAATTCATTAATTATTTTATCATTATCTAAACTATCAAAGTTTATATTATTGTCAAGAAAGTATTGGTAAACATTTTTTATATATTTTACTTTCATTCTCGATATCCCTATACCTTTTAATTTACTATCATTAATTTCTAATATTTCATTATTTGTCATTCCTGAAATCAAATGATTAAATTTTTTTTTAATAGAAATAGCTACTTTAAAACTAATTTGTTGTTCAATAATTAATTCGGCTATAGCTTTTGCATAATTTTTGTTATACCTGTCCTCAATATTTATTTCTCTACCAAATTTTGAAATCAAATATTTCATAACTGGATCAGATTCAAGATATTTAAATGCTTTTTTATATGCTTTTTTTATCTCCATTTTCGATAAATGATTTCATTTTTTTTATTTCATTTTTTCCTATTCTACAACATCCTCCAACTATGTCTGGATTTTCATCAATCCAACTTGAAAATTCCTCATTATTAATTTTTTTCTCCCCGAACCAAGTTTTTAACTTACTATTAAAATTTTCACCTGAATTTGGATAGACTAAAATTTTTTTATTAGAATATTTTCGTAGTTTTTTAATTGCTTTTTTAGTAAGATTTGGATTAAAACAATTTAAACCGATAGTTGTTATATGATTAGATTTTGATAATATCTTACATGCTTCCTCTAAGGAAGAACTATCTCTTAAATTTAAATCATTGTTGCATGTCATTGATATCCATACTTCTTTTTTATATGCTTCTACGAGATCATTTATTATTTTCACTTCTCTTAAGCATGGTATAGTTTCGTAAAGAATAATATCAATGTCTAGNNCATGNATAATTTNTGAATTCTCTTGATGAAATTTTTTTATTTTNNTATCACTTAATTCGTAAAANCCACTGTATTCTGATCCATCAGAAAGGTATGATGCGAATGGTCCAAAACTTCCGACTATTTTAATTTTATTTTGTCCTGTTTTTAATATTGCCTTNTTTACTAAATCAACTGATTGTCCAAATATCCTTCTTATTTCCGAGATATTATACCCTTCTTCCCTAAGTCTTCTGACACTTAGTTGATATGATGACGTTGTCACATAATCACTCCCAGATTTAATATAATCAACATGAATATCTTCTATTACTTGAGGATTTTTAATAAGGATTTCACCTGTCCATAGATTGGTATTAAGTTTATATCCTTTTTTTTCAATAGGATATGATAGACTCCCATCTAACAATTTTATTTTTTTTCTCATAATGTATTTATAAGATACTCTGTTTCCAGGGGTAGGTCTTCAACTTTTACAATATGATAAGTATTATAATAAGGATGTAAAATTAGGAGATTCATACTGGACACNATAAGTCCATAATTTTTTTCTAAGATATACTTGTAAATATTTTGTTGGAGACAGTACTTGTTGTAATCTGTTGAGCTCATATGCCCCAATCCATTTAAACAATTTTCGAAAGGATTATNTTTTTCAACTTCACCATTTGAATTAATAATTTTTTTTGATCTTTTCCAATCAANCAGGAATACTTCACTATTTGATTTTTTATATACCATATCGATTGTGCCTGCTAATAATTTTTCTTCATCAAAAACTCTCCATTCTGTTCTGAATGGTTCGTAATTAGTTTTAATAAATTTTTCATGAAAATGCATGAACTTTTCTAATTCAGGTGAATTATCATATTTTTTTTCATTATAAAAATTTTCGATTTGATTGTGAAGATTTGTTCCTTCACTTCTTGCTTTATCTCCAAGTTCAGCCCATCTTTTTAATATATCCTCAACTTTTTCACCAGTTTTTCGACTTTCATTATTTGCCCAATAATTTTTATCAAACTTTGGAAAAAATTCACTAATTAATTGAGTGACTGATTTTGCATTTTTATTTCCATCGATTGTGTAGATATGATCTTCTTCATTGAAATTTATTCTCTTATCTCTCTCGTGTATGTTTAAATCTTTAAGATCTTTCATCTTTGCAATATTACTAATGATTTAATCCAATTATTTATAAAAAAAACTATATTTAATTTTTAANCAAACAATTAAGNTNTATGGAAGTTAATGAATTACTAGTTCCTACTATACTTGGAGGAATTTGTATATTAATAAGTATTTATGGTCTAGCTATTGCTAAAGATAGAAAATATGCACTAGGTGGACTTTTTTTATATTCTTTTATTCCTATTAGTCATAGGATGGGAATTTTTTTAGAAAACCCCGAAGATTATTTTAGTTTAGTAACTGCTTTAATCTTTGTNTGTCAAGCAATTATTGCCATACCAGTAGGTGGTTTTCTAAGTCCTAACTCAGACTCTGTTCAAAAAACATGGTCTCTGAAAGTTCAGCTTACGATATTAGTTATTAATGCTTCATTTGCAGCATTGATTCTTAGTGATCCAATGGTACCAACAATTATTGGAGCATATCACGCTATTTATGCTTTAATGATGTTAGTTGCTATTTCAAAAACGTTAGCTGGTAAAATGGATATGAAATAAGTTTTATAAAAATTTCATTAAATTAAAGGTCTAATAACTAGACCTTTAATTTTTTACTATGAAATATTTTCCATTATTAATCTTACTTTTAATAAACTCCTCAATTACTTTATCACAGACAAGATCTATCGATGCTGAAAGTAGTGTAGTCACCAATCATTTTGTTACTGTTAACGGTAATAGAATCCCATATTCAGCTACAGCTGGTACGCTTCCTGTCTGGAGTGATGATGATAAATCTGTTGCTACCTTATTCTATACTTACTATAAAAGATCTGATGTAAAAGATAATACAAATAGACCTATTTTCTTCTCATTTAACGGTGGTCCAGGAGCGGCATCTATTTGGATGCATATGGGGTATACAAGTCCTAGAGTTTTAAATATTGATGATGAAGGATATCCTATTCAGCCATATGGAACGAAAGAAAATCCTTACTCAATTATTGATGTAGCAGATATTGTTTACGTAAATCCAGTTAATGTAGGTTTATCAAGAATTTTAGATAAAGAATACGATAGATCAAATTTTTTTGGNGTTAATTCAGATATAAAATATNTAGCACAGTGGATTGAAGACTTTATNAATAAATATAATTTATGGTTATCTCCGAAATACTTAATAGGTGAGAGTTANGGTACTACTCGTTGTTCCGGTCTTGCATTAGAACTTCAAAGTAGATGGCATACAACTTATCTAAATGGAGTAATATTAGTTTCTCCNACTGGGTTAGGGATTAAAAGAGACGGTCCAGTNAATTCNGCCCTTAGGATACCATATTTTGCGGCTACTGCTTGGTATCATAATAAACTAGATAAAGATTTACAGTCAAGAGAANTATTAGATTTATTGGATGAGGTTGAAAAATTTTCAGTTAATGAATTTCTTTCAGCAGTTACTTTAGGAAACTCTATTTCAGAAACAGAAAGATCTGAAATTGCTAGAAAAGCTGCAAGATATTCTGGACTTAGTGAGCGTGATTTTATAGATAATAACTTAGATGTTACCGATCAATATTTTTGGAAAAAACTATTATATGATGAAGGATATATCCTAGGTAGACTTGACTCAAGATATAGAGGNATTGATAAGAAAAATTCTGGAGTTTCNGTTGGTAGCTACCCTGAATTAGATGCGTGGGATCATGCATTTACTCCTGCAATGCAAGACTATTTGAAAAATGATCTTAGATATGAAACNAATATGAATTATAATGTTTGGGGTAATGTTAGACCATGGAATAGAGATAATGATAGGACTGGTGATAACCTAAGACANGCAATGGCTAAAAACCCATTCCTTAATGTTATGATTCAATCAGGATACTATGATGGTGCAACTCAATATTTTGATGCAAAATATACTATGTGGCACATCGATCCAAGTGGTAAAATGAAGGATAGGNTATCTTTCAAAGGTTATGAAAGTGGNCACATGATGTACTTACGAAGAGAGGATCTTAAAAACTCCAATGATGATATCAGAGAATTTATAAGAAATACTATTCCNTCAAAACCNGCTAAATATTAATTACTAGTTTTAAGAGGATCTTCACGTACAGATATAATTTCTGAGAAAGATTCACCATTTTCTAACTCTAGAAATAATTTATATTTTCCTGGCTTTACGACATAGCTTTCATATAATTTATCACCAAATATTTTNTTTCCATTAGCATACATTCCGTAATCATCAAGAAATGATTTTCTTAATTTATTTATCTCATCGAATGAATTCAGATTTTTAAAATCATATTGTTTTAAATTTTTCTTATCAATGACAACATCTTTCAANTCATCAACTAGATTTATGAATTTGGTTTTGTAATTAATTAATTCATCTGAATTTCTATCTAACTCAAATGGCCAAATAAATCTATTCAAACCATTATTTAAGNAAATATCTCTTTTGTAGNGATTNCTTNCTGAACTGTTANTAATAGTTATTTTNCCTTTTATTTCTGTTTTACTATAAAAATTTATNATTGCTCCATAAGGGGGATTTTCACCTCTAAATTCAAAATAAGGTTGCTTTCTTCCAGTGTTAATTTTTATCCATTTTGTTGACTCTCTNGAGGGAATAATTTTATTTGAATTAAAATTTAAATTTCTGAGAGGGGATATATCATCTAAAATCCAAATACTNTTTCCATGAGTACCAGCAATCAAATCTCCATCTCGAGGATGGATTACTAAATCATGAATTGCTACGCTTGGAAGATTAGACCCTAACTTTTCCCATATTTTTCCTTGGTTAATAGTAAAATAAACAGATTTTTCAGTTCCAACAAACAATAAATTCTNATCTATANAATCTTCTTTTATAACATATACTGAATAATCTTTTGGTAGGTNAGAAGTAATATTTTTCCATGATTTACCATAATCATCTGTCATAAAAACATATGGCTTATTATCATCAAATCTATGATTATCAAATGATACATATGCTCTTCCTTTTTTATGTTTTGAAGCTTCAACTCTACTAACCCAAGTTTTTTNAGGNACCCCTACAATATTTGGTCTNACATTATCCCAAGTATCTCCATTATCTATCGTNACTTGTACATTNCCATCATCAGTTCCNACCCAAATTACATCCTTATCAATCGGAGTATCACTAATTGTAATTATTGTGAAATGATTTTCTCCTCCTGTATTACTATTTGTTAAACCNCCTCCATCTGATGTATTTCTTAAACTTTTATCATTTGTAGTTAAATCTGGACTAATTATTTTCCAATTATCTCCTCTATCATCAGACTTGAATAAATGGTTTGATCCAAAAAATACTCTTTTTGAATTATTTGATGAAATTATAAAAGGACTACTCCAATTAAATCTAAATTGGGGAGGCAGTAATGGTCTATCTGGTCTTTCTCTAAAGAACCAATGTTCTCCAGGATCAATAGTGTATCTATTTCTTGTCTCATCATAGTCATACTCAACATATTCACTAAAGTTTGAAATTGTTTCTGGAGTAGGGGTTATAAAGGTATATTCTCTTGTCTCAATATTTTGTCTCGCAACAAANCCAACATGATTCACAGTATAAACAGTTCTCCAATCCTCAGGNTCAATTTGNGTATGNAANCCATCACCCTCGGCAATCCATGTACTATGCATATTCAAAATTCCTCTATATTCTCTGCTATTGCTAGGTGTCATCCATAACCCGTTATCTTGTAATCCACCACCAACATAGTATGGGTCTCTCATATCAACTCCGATNGCNTAGTATTGTCCTATTGCCATATTATTATGTGAGAGCCATGTTCTACCTCCGTCAACAGATAATCTAGATCCTTGGTCTGTTGCCAGATACATTATGTTATTATCATAAGGTGCTATCCACATATCATGATCATCTCCACCATCTGTTCTCCATCTTCTTGAATAAAAATTTTTCCCTCCATCATTTGAAATCATAAATCCTCTTGAGACAACATATATATTTTCTGGGTTTATTGGNTCAATCTCTATNTGACCATGGTAAAATGGTCTTACAGCATGTTTTAATAAAAAGTTCCAAGATTCACCTCCATCATAAGATATGTAAACTCCAGTCCCGGGTTCTCCATCAGGAATATTTTCATCTGCCTCATATGCCATTACCATTATATCTGGATTACTGAGGTGAATAGAAATATCTATCATTCCACTTTTACCTTTAGCAAGACCATTTGTCACTTTTCTCCAACTCTTTCCACCATCTGTACTTTTGAATAAGCCNCCCTCTTCTCCGCCACTTACAAANCTTGCAGGTTGNCTAAGTCTATGATAAAAACCCGCAAACATAATATCTGGGTTTGTGGGATGAAAAATTATTTCAGTACATCCAGTTTTTCCATCATCTGGTAATCCTCCTAAAACTTTTTCCCAAGAATTTCCGCCATCAAGTGTTCTGAATAAACCTCTTTCTCCAGAATAGCCCCATAAGTGACCAACTGCAGCAGCATAAACAATATTCGAGTTATTTGGATGAATTTCTATCTCAGCAATTTGATGAGTTGATTTTAGTCCCATGTTACTAAATGTTTTTCCACCATCAGTCGATTTATAGATTCCATCTCCCCAAGCACTTGAATTTCTATTTGCAGATTCTCCTGTTCCGACCCATATTGTGTTCAAATCATTTTGATCAAATTTTACTGATCCTATAGAGCCAGCACCATATTTATCAAAAATGCTTTCCCAGGTAACTCCTGCATTATCTGATTTAAATACACCTCCAGAAGCAGATGCAATTAAAACCTTTCTATAATCTTTATTTGAAGCATCTATTGCNGCAATTCTGCCCATCATATTTGCAGGTCCGATATTTCTCCATAATAAATTTTTTGTGTTCAGATTTTGAGAGTAAATTCCATTATATAAAATTAAAAGGAGGAATAGAGATATTAATTTTTTCATGTTTCAGGTTTTTATAAAGATACATTATAATAATTTTTTTAAATACTTAATAATTTGAGTGAAAGAATAGAATCTAGTTTTGAAAAAAAATTAAATTATACCACACACGGAATAGGATTTATTTTAAGTTGCATTGGTCTATTTTTTTTAGTTAATAAGTCTTTAACACTTCAAAAAGATTTTAGTCTAATTTCATCAATGATTTATGGTTTTTCATTAAGTGGTATGTATTTATCCTCAACACTTTACCATTATTTTATCGACTCTAAGTTTTCAAATTTTCTTCAGAAAATAGATCATATAAGTATTTACTTATTAATTGCAGGTTCATACACACCGCCTTTATTGTTAAAATTAAATTATAGTCTAGGCTCAGAAATTTTTATTATAATATGGTCTTTAGCTNTGGTAGGTATAATTCATAAAATATTTTTTTTTCAATATTATAGTAAGGCTTCGCTTTTGATATATCTATTTATGGGTTGGTTAATTATAATAGATTTTAATTCGGTATTAAAGGTATTTTCTACAGATGGTATTGCTTTAATGGTTTCTGGTGGAATATTTTATACATTGGGAACAGTATTTTATGCCAGAGATAAAATGAAATATAATCATGTTATATGGCATGTATTTGTGATGGCAGGTTCGGCATGCCATTATTTTATGATATTAGGGATAATTTAGTTTTTCTTAACGAAATAAACTCTATTATAATTTGCCTCAAATTTTCTATTCATCAGCTCATTATAGATTTCAGCAGACTCTATAATTAATGTGTCTCCATCTATTGTCAATGTATTTTCTATCTTTTGATTATACTTATGGAAGATATCCATCTTATCACCATCTAACTTAAAATCATAAAATTTCCTTTCTCCATTTTTGAAAGTCATTTCAATATAATTCCATTCATTTATATACATCTCTCTATCTCCAAAAAAATTGCAATGTGAAACTTGAAAACCAAGAGCATCATTTTCAATACATACTCTTTCCCAGTTTCCAACTAAATTTTCTATTGCCACTTCTTCTTCATTAGTATTTGTAAATAAAAAAATAAATAGAATTTTGAAGATCACTTTATGATTCTTTTATCGTAGTTGTCAACTCTAATAAAGTTAATGGAATTATTAGATTCAATTTCATCATAATCTGCATATTTTATTTTAGCAAGTGCAGATACAAGACCTTTTGTCTTCTTTTCCTCATCATGAGTATTAATTGTATTTTTTGGCTTAATTTGATTAAATAACTCATAAACGTTATCCATACCTGGATTTACTTTTCCACCCATTATTTTGGGAATCTCAAATTCAGTAAATGTTGTGATAAGTAATGATACTGAATACTTATTTATAATTTCAAGTTGTTTTGAACTTAGAGCAAAACCATGAGGCGCATAAAAAATTGCTTCCTTGTCTTTATTTATAATTACTACCGCATAATAAATTGGATCTAGTATNTTNTCAGGCCTGAATGAAATAAAAGATAGACCTTCAAATTCTGTTNTTTCATTTTCTTTNAGATGTAATATTTTTCTATTNGGAAANT
This sequence comes from Flammeovirgaceae bacterium, assembly GCA_002701745.1. Taxonomy (GTDB): domain Bacteria; phylum Bacteroidota; class Bacteroidia; order Cytophagales; family MED-G16; genus MED-G16. Next base: position 3,652 of record NZWZ01000014.1, on the reverse strand, counting down.
TTTTTTTAAGTTTTTTNAAAGCTTTATCAGTAGCAATTATAGGCTTCTTATCAGAGATATTTTTTAAAGTTTCTATGTGACAATGGTCTTCATAATTTTGAGAAATTAATAAAAATTGAAATTCTGGTAAATCTGATATTTTAACGGGTTCTTTTATATGCCACTGTTCATTAAGCCATTTAAATCCATCAATTTCAGATCCTATTAACCAAGGATCTACTACAAAACTGTTTTTGCCATATTCNATATGCCATGAAGAGTCAAGATTAAGCCTTTTAATTGATAACATTAAAATATATTAATTAATATTAAGTTAAACTTAAATGGTGAATTCTAAAATTAAAAAAATAATATTTCTAACATTTNTAATAATTCCCTATACCGGGTATACGAGTAAAATAAAATTGGGATTACATGGAGGAATAAACTTTTCAACAATTACTGCATCAAATGCTACAAAGGAATTTAATATGGGAAAAGGTTTTCTTCCAGGACTACTTTTCGGAATAGTATCTGAATATAGCTTAGATAATGACATCCATTTAGTTACTGAAATTAATTACTCCTCAAAAGGCTACTTAAATAATCAATCAGGTATTAGGGTCAAATCTTATTCAAANTATTTTACTATACCTATAAAGGTTAGANTTTATACTGAAAATAAATTAGGATTAGAGATAGGNCCATACTTTGGNTTTGCATTTAGAGANTACTCTAAAAATAATCTAACNNAAACNAANGTNTATGGATCNATTGGTAATAANATATTTAANGAACCACCTGATACTCTAAANCCTTTTGATTTAGGTATTCAGTCAGGTTTATCNTATNNATTAAATAATATTAATATTGCNGGACTAATTTCTTTTGGTATTTTNAATATTAGACCAGGNGGTGGNCTAGGAAGNTCNATAAGNANTTTATCNACTCAAATTAGAGTTNCNTATAATTTGNTTAATTTAGATTAAATGAGAAAAGTTAAAAGAGACAGTTANAATGGAATTTTAGGNGGTGTTTGTGANGGTNTAGGTGAATATTTTTCTATTGATCCAGTTATAATTAGATTAATGTTTATNGCAACATCANTAATGNTNGGNGGTGGAATATTAACNTATATTATAGCGTGGATTATAATACCAGACAGANACTAATCAATATCTTCTAANAAAAGATATACCATACCAANAGTTCCNTCAATAAAATTACCNACTCTAATATTTTCATTTGGACTNTGTTGGTTGTTATCCTTATTNACTGAGGGATAAGTTAANGCTGGAACATTTAATGTANTNACAAAAGGTGAAATAGGAATAGANCCTCCNGATGTNCTTTTTTTTATAGGATCNTCAAGAAAAGCTTTTTTTAGTGCTCTCGNAGCCCAATTACCAATTGGTGAATTTATTTCTGTTCTATATGCTAAATAACTAATCTTAGAATCATATCTAATTATATTTTTTTTAGTAAGTCTTTCTTCACTTGATGGTTCTCTACCTTCAATAACATAAGCTCCTTGATCGATTATATGATTCTTTATCAAATTAAGTAGTTCTTTTGGTTTACTTTCTTTGACTAGTCTTACATCTATTTCAGCAACAGCTACATCAGGAACAATAGTTCTTGCCTCTTTTCCAACCCAACCTGAATTCAAACCTCTTACATTGAGCGAAGGATATTGAATTGCTTCCTGATAATTGCTTCCAACTTTGTCTGATGATGAAATCATAAGGTCTTCCCTAATTTTTTTTTCATCGTCTGGAACTGCATCAAGTTCTCTTTTAACATCCTCTGTTAAAATAACACCATCATAAAATCCAGGAATTGTTACAACACCATCATAATCTTTCATTGATGAAAGAATTTTTGATAAATTCATTGCAGGATTTGGAGCATAATTTCCAAAATGGCCACTATGCTGAGGTTTGATAGGTCCATATGATTTAAGAGTAATTCTGCTAATACCTCTAGCACCAAAAGTGAGAGTTGGTTTATTTGATGGATGTCTTGGCCCATCAATTATTAATAAAAAATCTGATTTTAATTTTTCTTTATGTAAAGAAACAGCACTTACAACAGTAGGAGAACCCATCTCTTCTTGAAAATCAATAATTAATTTTAAATTGAACTTTGGTTTTTTATTTAATTCTTTAAGAATTTTTAATGCATTAACTAACATCATTGGTGGCCCTTTGTCATCACTTGTAGATCTCCCAAAAATTCTCCAGTCAGGGTCAGGATTATAATTAATTCTATCTCTATCAATTTCTACCCAGTTGCCATCAATATTTTCAGTTAGTATAGGTATAAATGGATCCTTTTGATTCCATTTACTTGGATCAACTGGTTGCCCATCCATATGAAAATAAATAAGGACTGTTTTATATTTATTGGAAACAAACTTATTTGCTATTAAAAGAGGGTGGTTTGGCATTGATGGGCTTGTACTTTCTGCATTAACTCTTTCAACATTGAAACCTAGATCTGAGAAGGTCTCTTCACACCAAATAATATTTTTTTCAATATTAGGTGAATCATACCCATCATTTGGTATTGAAAGCATCTCAAAAAAATTATTCCAATTATTTTGAATTACTTTATTTGAAACTTCTAAAATTTTATTTCGTGACTGGGAGACTGCGGTATTAATAGAAAGTATTAAAATGAAAATTATTAGTTTATTCATCTTTAATTCTTTTTGATCTTTTATAAATTTTTCCTGACGGTTTAATTTTAGTTGAATTTTTTCGTCTAACTATCTGTGCAAGATGACCCTTACTTTCTTTTTCTTTTTTAGGCATTTATAGAGCTAACTTCTGTCTGATGTATTTTGTTTTTACAATTTTTCCATTTTTTATTGACTGAAATACAAGTGTGTCACCAGTCAAATAATATGGTTCTTCCTTAAAATTTCCATCTATTCCTTCAATTTGAATGTATTTTTCATGTAAGGAATATTTAAGTTTTTTTGTTTCCTTTTTATTGATTTTAAAGAAATCTCCATTTGGTTTTAAATTGATATAATTTGGGTTGTTTTCCTCAATAGACTTCCAAAGCCCAAATAATTTATCGTTATTTGAATTAAGAATAATAGTAATTATAAAAACTAAAATTTTCATTTATTCTACATTAATTAATGCTCTCAATATAAATAAAAATCTATAATGTTTTTTAAATTTCAATTTCTAAATTTTTAAACAATGAAAAATATATTAAAACTTCAAAACTATTTGAACTTTCAAAATTTAACTTTTTTTGGATTAGTAATTTTAGCTTATCAGAATTATGAAACAAGAAATAAATTAAATGAAATGAACTCAACTTTTGAGTATGCTTTATTTGAATTAGAAGAAATAAAAAAAGAAGCTACAGAAGCTAATAAATATGCAAAATCTGCTAATACTATGGCTTTTTCAATTTTTTCAGAGATAGAAAATGAAAAATAGATTATATATTTTATTTTCTATTTTCTTATTTTGTTCTAATAATTTATTTAGTCAAAAAATATTTTCTTCTAAATTTTCTTCTAGATCTGATCTTAATGTTTTTGTGGTAGAATTTGAAAGTCAGGCGGATTTAAAAGTATACAAAGTTGATTATAAATCTCAGGCAAAAGGTAATGAAGGCCTATGGTATTTTGTAGATTATCAAAGTCAAT
>NZWZ01000013.1 GCA_002701745.1 Flammeovirgaceae bacterium | reverse complement strand
TTCTCTCTGATTTGCCTAACTCTTTCCCTAGTTAAACCCATAACGTCTCCAATCTCTTCTAGAGTATATGGATTATCAAATCCAATTCCAAAACTCATCAGTACTACATCTCTCTCCCTTGGAGTTAGCGTAGAAAGTGCACGCATAGTCTCAATTTTAAGAGAATGATTAAATACAAGTCCAGTATCTGTAGGTCCCTCTGATTCATTTTCTAATACATCAAGAAGTGATCCTGAATCATCTTCACCAAATGGAGCGTCCATTGACATTTGCTTAACCTCAGCCCCTAAAGTACTTCTAACTTCAGTAGTTTTCATATCTAAAGTTTCAGCTATTTCTTCTTCAGTAGGCTCTCTTTCATACTTTTGTTCNAGTTCGGCATAAGCTCTCCTTATCTGATTTATAGCACCAGACTTATTCATAGGTAANCTCACTATCCTAGATTGNTCTGCAAGAGCTTGCATNATAGACTGTCTTATCCACCANACCGCATANGATATGAACTTGAAACCTTTAGTTTCATCAAACTTTTTAGCNGCTTTGATAAGCCCNAGATTACCTTCATTAATCAAATCATTTAANGGTAAGCTTCTATTTTGATATTGTTTCGCAACTGATACCACAAACCTAAGATTAGCTCTTACTAANTTATCTAGAGCGTCTTGATTACCTTTTTTAATTAANTTGGCAAGTCTAACTTCCTCTTCAGGTGTAATCATAGGTACACCNCTAACCTCAGTAAANTATTTTTCAAGAGTNTGACTTTCTCTTCTATTAGTTATCGACTGTGTAATTTTGAGTTGTCTCATTGGTGTTTTTCAGNAAAAAATATCANCAAATGTATTATATTATTTTGTTTTAATCAAAGAAATTATTCAAAAGAGAACTTATTCTATTTCGATCTCTACATCATCTGACGTAGGATGTGACTGACAACATAAAATATACCCTTCCTCAATTTCCTCATCAGAAAGACCATCACTCACATCCATAGAAACTGTTCCACTAACCAACTTACCTTGACAAGCTGTGCAAACACCGCTCTGACAAGAGTAAGGTAGATCAATATCTTTTTCAAGTGCTGTATCTAAAATAGTTTCTGAAGAAGGCATAACAAATTTGAATGTTTCACCATCCATATTTATTTTAATTGATGAGTCTTTCGCCATTAAATTTAATTTATCATAGTAACGTTAAAATATTTTATCTGTTACAATATTTATTAAATTTGCAGATGAATTCAGAAATAAACAAAATATTATCAATATCTCCAGTTGACGGAAGATATAAATCAGTTACTCAACAATTATCAGAATACTTCTCTGAATTTGCTCTCATCAAGTACAGAGTTTATGTTGAAATCGAATACTTTTTAGAGCTTACTAATCTACCGATTAAAGATATTGATAGCATGTCACCTGAAACCAAGAAAAAAATAAAGAAAATATATCAAGATTTTTCAGAAAATGATGCTATAAGAATAAAAGAGATAGAAAAAGAGATAAACCATGATGTTAAAGCAGTAGAGTATTTTATTAAAGAAGAATTTGAAAAACTAAATCTTGAAAAATTCAAAGAGTTTATACATTTTGGTCTGACCTCCCAAGATATTAACAATACTGCTATTCCTCTTATGATAAAAAATAGCATTTCTGAAATTATAATTTCAATGTATGAAGAGCTGAATAATAAATTAAGTGCCTTATCTAAAAAATCAAAAAATGTTCCTATGGTTGCAAGAACCCATGGACAAGTTGCAACCCCAACAACATTTGGGAAAGAGATCAAGGTTTTTGAAGAGAGAATTAAAATTCAACTAAAAACCCTTAAAAATATACCTAATAACGGTAAATTTGGTGGTGCATCAGGGAATTTAAATGCCCACTATTTAGCATTTCCAAATATAAACTGGGATGATTTTTCTGATAAATTCTTAAAAAAAATAGGTTTAATAAGAAGCAAACCAACTACACAAATTGAACATTATGATAATATGGCATCGATTTTTCATGCTATATCAAGAATAAACACTATTTTGATTGATTTCTCTAGAGATATTTGGCATTATATTTCTATAAATTATTTAGTACAAAAAATAAAAAAAGGAGAAGTTGGTTCATCAGCTATGCCACATAAAGTAAATCCTATAGATTTTGAAAATGCTGAAGGGAACTTATCATATGCCAACTCCCAATTAATATTTCTCGCAGAAAAACTACCAATATCAAGACTTCAAAGAGATTTGACTGATTCGACTGTTTCAAGAAATATTGGTGTACCATTAGCACATACCTTAATTGCTTTAAGCTCACTGAATAAAGGTTTGGATAAAATTGACATTAACAAATCTGTAATTAAAAATGATTTAGACAATAACTGGGCTATTGTTGCTGAGGCAATACAAACAGTTCTTAGAAGAGAGATGGTTCCCAATCCTTATGAACTTTTAAAGGATCTAACAAGAGGTAATAAGGAAGTAAATAAAAAATCATTATCGGATTTTATAGAAAAACTACCAGTCAGTAATAATGTAAAAGAAGAACTTAAATCAATTAGTCCCCATAACTATTTAGGAAATTCACTAAAATGATAAAGTCTATAGTTGGTTTTATTTTAAGAATATTGCCAAGACCTTTTCTTCAGCTGATTAGTAAACCTATTTTTAAACTTATTTCAATATTTTACAGAGGAAAAAATGTAGAATGTCCAATCTGTAATNCAAGATTTTCTAAATTTTTTCCTTATGGAAGAGNTTCGAGAGATAACGCTCTCTGTACAAATTGTTTATCACTAGAAAGACATAGACTNTTATATATTTATTTGTTTGAGAAGAGTGATTTATTAAAAAAGNNAATAAATGTATTACATATTGCTCCTGAAGAATGTTTTATTAAAATTTTTAAAAACCATAANAANATAACNTATACCACTGCAGATTTAGAATCACCTCTAGCTGAAATAAAGATGGATATACATGATATGCCATTTGAAGATAATATGTATGATTTTATTTTATGNAATCACGTTTTAGAACATGTTCAGGATGATATAAAGGCTTTAAGCGAAATAAAAAGAGTACTTAAAAAAGGAGGAAAAGGCATAGTTCAAGTTCCTTTTTATAAACCAATACCAAAATATACTATAGAGGATAAGAATATTAAATCAAAAAAAGATAGAGAAAAANATTNTGGTCAATCTGATCATGTACGAAAATATGGGGAAGATTATAAACAAAGATTAGAATCNACTGGACTAAAAGTTGAANTCGNATATCCTTCNGATTTTTTGAGTAAAAGCGAAATGAAATTATATAGTGTTTTCGAGACTGAAGAAATTTATATAATAAATAAATAAATTACTTAAACTGAGAGTATATATACCCGGTTCCGTATCCTAAAAATTGAACAAAAGAAGTTATTACAGATAAAATTCCAATAAGAGGATTAAAATTAATTATTGTTGAACTTAAAAATATCAGAGAAAAATAAAAGCCATATAAAGATTGAACTAAACTCACATAATCATTTTGAAAAAAAATATCAGATATGTTAGAAATAAAAAATCCTAAAACAAAAAAAGTTGGAAATAGATGAAAAAATCTAAATGTACCCTTATATTTTAAATTTAAATAGTGCCTTCCTTTACCAGATTTAAACATTTGCTGAAAAAAATTAGAGAGATTAGTCCTTCTTTTATGATATACTTTAGCATCAGCTATCAATCCTGACTTTTTTCCNGAAAATAAAAGTTTGTATGACAAGTCTAAATCTTCTCCNTATTGTCTTATATCTGAAAAACCATCAACTTCATCAAATGCATTTTTCTTTACACCCATATTGAATGATCGAGGTAAAAATTTGTCTATTGATTTCTTACTTCCTCTAATACCTCCCGTTGTTAGGAAAGAGGTCATGGAATAATTAATTGATTTCTGTAAATAGCTGAAGCTTTTATCCATCATATCTGGACCACCATAAAAGTCTATTTTATTTTTTTCGAGAAATTTATTAACCTCAAAAAAATAATTTTTTGGAATCGTACAGTCAGAATCAAAAAAGATTATCCATTCTCCCTCAGATTTATTGACACCATAGTTCCTTGCTAAAGCAGGTCCTCTATTTTCAATAAAAAAATATTTTATTGAAATGTTTTTTTTAAAAGAATCAACTACCTCTCTAGATGACTTTTCAGATCCATCATCTACAACTATTATTTCTAAATCTTTAAATTCTTGATTTACTATACTATCTAAGAGCTCATACATCTCCTCAGGTCTATTGTAAACCGCAACTACAATTGAAAATTTATTTTTTTTGGGCATTACCAGTTTTTTCAATTTTATATCCTTTCTTATCTGAATTAATTTGAATAATTAACTCTGATAAAAAACCAACTAAAAATAATTGAACACCAATTATTATTGCTAAAAGTGCAATATAAAATAGTGGTTGATCAGTGACTGGTCTGATTAATTCTAATGGGACATTTTGAGATAATTTTGAAATTTTTTCGTAAATGATAAAACCTGCAGAAATAAATCCCAAGAGAAAGGATAAAACTCCAAAAGATCCAAAAAAATGCATTGGTCTCTTTCTAAATCTGTACACAAAGCTCACAGATAGTAAATCTAAAAATCCTCTTATATATCTCTCCATTCCAAATTTAGTAACTCCATACTTACGTCTATTATGATTAACCTCTTTTTCTGCAATTTTATTAAATCCATTCCACTTTGCTATTAATGGAATATATCTATGCATTTCCCCATACAAATTAATAGAATTAATAACTTCCTTTCTGTATATCTTAATTCCACAATTAAAATCATTTAGTTTAATTCCAGAAAATAGCCTAGTAACCAAATTAAAGAATTTGGATGGAATAGTTTTAGTAAGGGGGTCATTTCTTTTCTTTTTCCATCCAGAAACTAAATCATATTTATTCTCTATAATCATGGAATATAGTGGAAGAATTTCAGATGGATCATCTTGAAGATCAGCATCCATTGTTAAAACGTAATTGCCTTTACAAACCTTGAACCCTGCATCTAAAGCATCCGATTTACCATAATTTTCTAATAACTTAATTGAAACAATATTTTCAAATTTATTTGAAATCTTAACTATCTCATCCCAAGTTTTATCATTACTACCGTCATCAATCAAAATAATTTCAAAATCTTCTAAATTTTTATCAAGGTTTTTGAAAATAAGATTAACCAATGGTTTTATTGATTCCTCTTCGTTAAAAGCAGGTATAATAATTGAAAGATTCATCTAATTTATATTTGTTTTGCTACCAAAAACAACACCGGAAACTTTTCCTTTCAACGACCAATCCATCCAAGGTGAATTTGATGATTTTGATAAGTTTGTTGTTTCATTATAATCCCAAGATCCCTCTTCATCCAACACTGTTAATAATGAAAATGATCCCTCCTCAATTTTAGGAATTTCAAGACCTAAAATTTTTCTAGGATTTTTTGTAAACTTTTCAATTAATATATCTTCTGATATATGCCTTGAAATTTCAAGAATATTAGAATAAAAAGTTTGAATCGATATTATACCAAAACTGGCTTTATCAAACTCGCAATTTTTTGAATCAATGTCTTGAGGCTGATGGAAAGAACTAATAACATCTATAGTGCCATCATTCAAACCATTAAATAATTCTTTTATATCATCTTTAGATCTTAGCGGTGGATAAACTTTATAGTTTGTATCAAAATCTAAAATTTTTGAATCATCAAATAATAAATTATAAATTGGTACGTCACATGTTACCTTCAAACCCTTCTTCTTTGCACTTCTAATTAATTCAACAGATTCTTTTGTAGAAATTCCAGAAAAATGAATTTTACCTCCTGAATATTCAACAAGAGAAAGATCTCTTTCTATTGCAATTGTCTCTGATATATTAGGAATAGACTTAAGGCCTAAAATATTACTATTAATACCATCATTTACTAGTCCAGTAGATAAATATTTTTCTTGAGGTCTAGATATATATAGACCATCAAACTGCTTTAGATAAATTAAAGTATTTAAAATTAATTCTGAATTTTCAATCTTATTATCTGAAAAAGCTAGAGCCCCCTCCTTATGAAGGTCAATAAGATCATTCATTTGCTTGCCTTCAGAGTTTTTAGTTATTGAAGCTGAAGCGTGTATAGTACAAAAATCATTTTTTGATTTATTTTTTATGTAGGCAATATCATTTTTTGACTGAATAACAGGATTAGTATCTGGACTAATTAAAACATCAGTAAAACCAGATTTAGCAGATAAATTAGTTGCAGAATTTAAATCCTCTTTATATTCAAAACCTGGATCACAAAAATTAGCATTGAAGTCCATCCATCCTAATGTTACTTTCTTCTTCTGACAGTCAATACTTTTTCTTGCTTTAACATTTATTTTNTTACGAGATATTTTTGAAATTTTGCCNTCAGATGAGACTAAAATATTAACTAATAAATTATGATATTTTGATGTTGGATCTAAAACTACTAAAGAATTGAGCAACAAAGACATTAAAGGCAAATTTAGATAAAACTAAAATATATTTAGCACTATTTCATGTAAATAGTCTCTTCTCTATCTGGACCTAATGACACCAACTTTATACTTACACCAACTTCNCTTTCAATAAAATTGATATATTTTTTAAAATTATNTTCTAAATCATCAAACGATCTAGCGTGATTAGATTTTGANGTCCATCCTTTAAAAGATTTATAAATTGGCTTAATACTATCTGATTCAATAGAAGACGGAAAATAATCTATTTTTTCATTATTGTATTCGTATCCAANACATACTTTCACCTCACTAAAACCAGATAAAACATCAGCTTTCATCATATAAAGATCAGAGACCCCATTGAGCATTATAGAATATTTTAAAGCAGGTAAATCCAACCAACCACATCTTCTAGGTCTTCCGGTTGTTGACCCAAATTCATTTCCATTTTTTGCAATTTTTTCACCTATATCATCAAAAAGTTCAGTAGGAAATGGACCTGCCCCAACTCTAGTACAATATGCCTTGAATATTCCAAAAACTTTATCAATTTTTTTCGGTGATATTCCNAGTCCTATACAGGCTCCAGCAGTAGTAGTATTTGAAGATGTAACAAAAGGATAACTCCCAAAATCTATATCAAGAAGAGTACCTTGAGCACCCTCAGCCAAAACTTTTTTCTTTCTATTAACATTTTTATTTATCAAGTACTCCGTATCAACTATTTTAAATTCTTTTAGCTTATTAATACATTCAAAAAAAGTTTTTTCTTCATCACTAAAATTATTGTCATAATGACCCTCTAGAAAATAATTATGATAAGACTTCTGCTTGTCGTATTTTTCTTTGAAATTATCTGATAAAATTTCTCCAACTCGAAGACCGTGTCTACCAATTTTATCTTGATAAGTAGGGCCAATCCCTTTTAAAGTAGAACCAATTTTATTTTTACCCTTATTCTCTTCTAATACTTTATCTAGAAGTCTATGAACAGGTGAAATTAACTGAGCCCTTGTTGAAATTGATAATATATCTTTTAAACTTATATTAAATTTTTTATTGATTTGAGATACTTCATTCATGAATATAACAGGATCTAAAACAACACCATTACCTATTATGTTTTGTTTATCTTCTCTAAAGATTCCAGATGGTATCTGATGTAAGACATGTTTGATGCCATCAAATTCAAGAGTATGTCCAGCATTAGGTCCTCCTTGGAATCTCGCGACCAAATCATACTTTGGTGCTAAAAAATCAACAATTTTTCCCTTACCTTCATCGCCCCATTGTAGGCCTAACAATACATCAACTGACATTTATTTTTTATTTTTTTCACCAAAAAAATATAGTGAATGATTCTTAATTTTTACATCAAACATTTCTTCTAAAGTATTCTTGATAGATTGAATTCGAGGATCACAAAATTCAATAATTTCATTATCTTCTAGAATAATATGATCATGTTGTCTAAAGCCAAATGACTTTTCATATTTTGCCAAGTTATCTTTAAATACGTGCCTTGTAACCAGTTCAAGACTTACCAAGAGATCTAAAGTATTATAAATGGTAGCTCTACTAACTCTATATTTCTTTTTTATCATTTGAGAATATAATTCATCAGCATCAAAATGATGATCAAATGAATATATCTCATTTATAATAGCATATCTTTCAGGAGTTTTTCTTAATCCTTTTATTTCAAGATGTTTATCAAGTATTTTTTTTACCTCCTCTAGAATTGACTTATTCTCCATTTTTTATAAATCTAATCTTGTAACATTATTAACATTAGGAACAAGTTGTAATTTCTTAATCAATTTAGATAATTGCAAGGTATCCGAAACAAATAACTCTATTTTACCATTAAATATTCCTTCATTCAAATCAACATTAATAGATTTCATGTTAACTTTTAATTGAGAAGAAATGATTTTAGTAATATCATCAATTACACCTACCCTATCTGTGCCATCAATCATTAATGAACTTATCAATTGAANATTTGATTCTGAATACCAATTAGCTTTTATAACTCTATATGCATATTTTGATAATAATTCAGGTGANTTTTTACAATTGGTTCTGTGAACTTTAATTCCTTCATTTACTGATATAAAACCGAAAATCTCATCTCCAGGNATTGGCTTACAACACTTAGATAATGAATATTGAATATTATCTCTATTTCCTTGAAATTCAATTAATTTAGATTTTTCATCACTAGTTTTTTTATCAACTTTAGACCTGTCAATTTCTATTTCAATAATACTATTTTTTGATTTGTCTTTNAGAGTCTGTAGATGATCTAAATACTCTCTTATTCTCTTGAGATTAAATGTACCATTAGCAATATCAAAGTAAAACTCGATNATACTTTTATACTGAAAATAATTTGANACTTTCGATATATTTTCATCAAATTCTAACTTAAGTTGTTTGAATTTTCTTTTTATTAATTCTTTACCCTGACTTGATAAATTTTTTCTTTGCCTNTTAATNTTATTTTTAATTGCAGATTTAGCTTTTGAAGTAACAACCTTATTCANCCAATCTTCTGAAGGCTTTTGTTTTGATGAGGTAATTATTGTTACTTGATCNCCACTACTTAGTTTNTGAACTATAGGTACTAGCTTATCATCAATCTTTGCACCAGTACATTTAGAACCTAATTCTGAATGAATTGAAAAAGCAAAATCAAGAACTGATGAGTCAATTGGAAGAGTAATTAAATCTCCATTGGGAGTAAATACAAAAATTTCTTCATTATATAAATTTCCTTTNAAATCATCTAAAAATTCTTGAGGAGAATAATTTTTTTGACTTATAAGGTCTCTTATTGAACTTATCCAATCATCAAACTGAGATCCTCNTTTTATTTTTTCTTTATACTTCCAGTGTGCTGCAAAACCNTTTTCAGCAATTTCATCCATTCTTTTACTTCTAATCTGAACNTCTACCCACTTACCTGAATTACTCATAACNGTTGTATGCANAGATTCATAACCATTTGTTTTTGGTGTTGAAATCCAATCTTTCAGCCTATCTGGNTTTGGATGATAACAATCAGTAACACAAGAATATGCTTGCCAACACTCTGTTTTTTCATTTTCAATATCAGAATCCAATACTATTCTAATAGCAAATAAATCATAAATTTCCTCAAATNCTTTGTTTTGAGTTTGCATTTTATTGTTAATAGANTATATAGATTTTGGTCTGCCAATAATTTTATATTTTAAATTAAAAGATTTTAATTTTTCGCGTATAGGCCTTATAAATGACCTTATAAATTTATCTCTCGAATCTTTAGTTTCACTTAACTTNTTTGATACTATCTTATAGTTTGCTTTATCNNTGTACTTAAGATATAAATCATCTAANTCNGACTTTACAGAGTAAAGACCTAATCTATGAGCTAGAGGTGAATAGATATAAATTGTCTCAGATGAATTTTTAAGCTGAGCACTTCTTGACATACTGTCAAGCGTCCTCATATTATGNAATCTATCAGCNAATTTTATTAATATGACCCTNACATCATCTACGAGAGTTAAAAGCATTTTTCTAAAATTTTCTGATTGAATNGATGAGCCTGGACTCAANACNCCAGATATTTTTGTTAAACCATCAATTATTTTAGCAACTCTCTCACCAAATTCTTTTTCGATAAAGTCTAAAGTAATATCTGTATCTTCAACTACATCATGTAATANCGCAGCAATTATTGAAGTAGTTCCTAATCCTATTTCATCAACACAGATTTGTGCAACACTTATCGGATGTAAAATATAAGGTTCTCCTGATTTTCTCCTCATATCTTTGTGAGCATCTAAGGCTATTCTAAAAGCTTTCTTTATAATTTTAGANTCATCTCTTGAAATTATAGATCTAGCATTTCTCAATAATTTTGCATAAGCTTTTACTATAAGCTCATTTTCCNTCTCTGATGTCAANAAANTANTTTTCATATTAAATATTAAAGATAATTTAAATTAAATTTTCTCATTAAAATAATTTATTTCTAGATTTGCAAACTATTTAAGCGGATGTGGCGAAATTGGTAGACGCACTAGATTTAGGATCTAGCGCCGCGAGGCATGGGGGTTCGAGTCCCTCCATCCGCACTAATCTAAAATTAAGAAATTGAAAATTAAAAAAACTAAAATTTCAGAAACTGAATCTAATCTGAATTTACACCTAGAAAAAAAAGATTACATTGATAAGTTTGATAGTCAACTAAGGGATCTTAAAAGGAAAGCTAATCTTAAAGGATTCAGACCCGGAATGGTCCCTATACAACTGCTAAAAAATATGTATGGAAAATCAGTTTTACTAGAAGAAATAAATAAGATAGTAAGTGAAAGTATCAATAATTATATAAAAGAAAATAGGATCAAAATAATTGGAGAACCAAAACCCCAAAAAAATGATAATATTGATAAAATAAAAATAAATGAAATTGATTCTTTTAATTTTGATTTTAAAATTGGACATCTAAGTGATTTTAAATTAAAACCATTCAAAAAATCCAAAAAATATAATTTATTTAATATTAAGGTTGATAAAAAAACTACAGACCAAACAATAGAGAATTTAAAAGTTCAGTATGCTGATATTAATAATTTAAAGGAAGTGACTAGTAAATCTTCCGTTTATTGTGAATTTATTTACTCAGAAAATAAGAAGAAAGGACTTCTAGCACTAGAGAACCTTGATAAAACAGAGTCAAAAAAGATTTTAAAGAGAAAGGTTGATGATGCAATTGTAATTAACTTAAAAAAATTAGTCAAAAATGATTCAGAACTTCTTAATCAAGTAATTGGTGATACTGTTAATTTTGATGAATTTCCTAATACTGTAAATGTCAAGATTGAAAATATTATTGAAAGATCACCAGCAAAGCTTACACCTACTTTTTTTGACAAAATTTTTGGTCCTGGTAAAGTAAAAACCAAAAAAGAGTTTAATAAAGAAATTGAAAAATCTATAGAATTTAATTACTTAAAAGAATCTGAGTTCTACCTTAATAGAGAAATTGAAAAAGATCTTCTAAAAGAGAATAAAATTAGTTTACCTGAAGATTATGTAAAAGATTGGATTTCATCAAATAATGATGAAGAGACCTCAAAAAAATTATTAAATGAAGATTATGAAAGCTATTGTAATCAAATAAAATGGTCATATATTGTTGATGATATAATTGATTCAAATAAAATAAAAGTTGAAAATTCAGAAATCGAGGAGATGGCAAAAAATCAAATTCAACATCAACTAATGGCATCTGGTATGCAAAATATGAGTAAGGATATTGATAAATTTGTAGATAATTATCTGAAGCATAATAAAGGAGAGAATTATCTAAAAATATTTAATGAGTTAAAGTCTAATAAGGTATTCAATCATATTAAAGAAAAAGTTACAATAACAAAAAAATCAATAACATTTGATAAATTTAAGTTACTAGCAAAAAAAATCTAATTATGAATAAGGAAGAATTAAGAAAATATTTAGTTAAAGATAAAAACATAAATGGTCTTACTTTCGATAAGTATGTTGAAAGAGTAGAGAGCATGACAAGAGCAGTAATCGAAGAGAGACCAACTAATTTTAGAGAAATTGATGTTTTTTCTCGACTTATCATGGATAGAATAATCTTTTTAGGTATGGGTATCGAGGAAAATATTTCTAACATTATAACTGCTCAACTCTTATTCTTAGAATCAACTGACTCAAAAAAGGATATTTTACTATATATAAATAGCCCAGGAGGTTCAGTATATGCTGGATTAGGAATTTATGATACGATGCAATACGTTTCTCCAGATGTAGCTACAATTTGCACTGGGATGGCAGCGTCAATGGGAGCTGTTTTATTATCAGGTGGAACGAAGGGTAAGAGATCAGCATTAAAACACTCAAGAGTTATGATTCATCAACCTAGTGGAGGTATGCAAGGTCAATCTACAGACATGGAAATAACTTTAAAACAAATGCAAGAGTTAAGAAAAGATTTGTATAATATTTTAGCTCATCATACTGGTAAGACTTAC
>NZWZ01000057.1 GCA_002701745.1 Flammeovirgaceae bacterium | reverse complement strand
TCACTAATTCTTTTTGAGAAGACTCAATGTGATCAATTACATTTTGTATTTTCATGACTTTTTTTCTTACGNTTATTGCTGTATATTGTTTAAAAAAAAAGCAAATATGGATTCAAATACTATCAATTACAATGAAGAAGTTCTAAAAGCAGGTCTAATAGTTTCAGGTGTTTCAATTTTATTAACAATGATTGTTTATATAGTTGATCTAGAATTAATGGTAAGTGGATGGTTTGGGTTTTTTGCATTCGCCTTAAGCATGGGTTTAGTTATTTATACTGGGATTAGCTATAGAAATGCAATCGGCGGATATATATCTTATAAAAACTCTCTGATCTTTACTTTTTTAGTTCTCTTAATTTCTTATGTAGTTGGTTCGATCTTTAATCTTTTACTTTATAATGTTATAGACCCTTCTTTACCTGAAGTAATGAAAGAACTAACTATTGAAAATACAGTACCAATGCTAGAATCTTTTGGGACACCACAAGAAGCAATAGATGAAGCTATTATTGGAATAGAAAAAGGTATAGATGAAGGAGCTACTATCTCNGGTGTTTTAAAAAATTCTCCCATAGGAATTATAGTTATTTTAGTTTTTGCTCTAATTGCTTCAATCTTTGTGAAGAAGAATGAACCCGTATCAGATAGGATTAACTAAATTTTTTATAATATAGTTTAATTCTTCAGCTATTAATTTAGAGGTCTTAGAGTACTCTTCTCTTTCTTTTTCTGTATTATCATATATTTTAGGATCTTGATAAATCATACTTATATTTCTTATTGACCTTGAATCTGAGGGACATGATTTTTCTGCATCTGAGCAAGTCATAATAGATATAAATTTATCTGATTGGATCTCTTNTAATACTTTTGAGTGTAAGCTTAAAGATAAATCTATATAAAAAATTTTACTGTCTTTAATCTCAACACCTACATTAGAAAAACAATAAAAAACAGTTTTATAGACTTCAGTTTTTTCTGTTCCAGCAGAATTAAATTTTAAGTCAATATTATAAATTTTAGATAGGATGCTTCCCCAAACTTGACATAGTTGACTTCTTCTTGAGTTATGTGTACACAAGAAAACTATATTATTAGTAATTGGTAAGCTATTCTGAATTTTAGAAACTATATCATCAAGGTAATTTTTTTTATCCTTTTCAGGATTATATTGATTTATTTTCGAAAAAAAACCTTTAAACTCTTTATTCATATAAACTTAATTTTAACAAATTTTAGCATGATTTTGGATGTTTTAAAGATTAATTAATAGTTAAATTTGCTCAAATTTTTTTTATGAGTAAAAATTATTTGAAGATCCAAAATGTAATTAGTGAAGTCAACAAANTAGTTGTTGGACAAGACTATATGATTAAGAGGTTACTCATGGGGCTTTTCACTCAGGGACATATTTTATTAGAAGGAGTTCCGGGCCTCGCTAAAACTTTGACAGTAAATACTTTATCAAGTGTCCTTAAATTAAATTTTAAAAGAATACAATTTACCCCTGATCTTCTACCATCAGATGTTATTGGGACCATGATTTATAATCAAAAGAAATCATCCTTTGAAGTAAAGAAAGGACCAGTTTTTTCTAATATCATTTTGGCTGATGAGATAAATAGATCACCAGCTAAGGTACAGTCTGCCNTGCTTGAATCTATGCAGGANAAACAGGTCACAATTGGNGATGACTCCTATAAATTAGATTTACCCTTCCTCGTACTTGCAACACAAAANCCGATAGATCAAGAGGGAACCTACCCATTACCAGAAGCTCAGAGAGATAGATTTATGATGAAGCTTAATGTAGATTATCCTTCNAAAGAGGAAGAGTTAAAAATTATGCAGAGGATGTCTGATCTAAACTTTAAGAAATCAACAAAGACAATCTTGAATAAGAAAGATATTACTGCAATTCAGAACGAAATAAATAAAGTNTCTATATCAGAATCTATAGAAAAATATATTATAGAAATAGTAAATGCAACCAGAAAACCGTCATCTGTAAAACTAAATGAATTTGAAGATTATATTTCTTTTGGAGCTTCTCCAAGAGCAAGTATTAATTTATCTCTTGCGTCTAAAGCAAATGCTTTTTTATCTAATCGTGATTATGTTATGCCTGATGATGTTAAAGAAATTGCCCACGATGTTTTAAACCACAGAATAATATTAAATTATGAGGCTGAGGCTGAAGGTATTAAACCAGAATTGATNATAAAAAACATTTTAGAAAAAGTCGAAATTAACTCTTAGTCTATTCAATAGANTTATATATCATTTTAGTTTCTTCAAGCTCTTCATAAAGCTTTTCAAGTGCCGATTTCAACCCAATTTTTTTTGACTCTTTTTTCTGATATATTTTATAAAAGAAACCTGAGTTCATCTCAAGGTTATTAGGGTTATTTCTAATTATCTTATTTTGTTTTTTATCTGTTTTCTGAATGTTTTTTTCAAGCTCTTTAATATAATCATTGACAAATTTTCTCATCAATATTTTTTTAAATGATTCCTGTAAGTTATTTATGGATATTTCTTGCTTCAGTTTATCCTTATCGCTTATATAGACGTGTACCCTTTTATCTTTTTTGACTATTGAAGTAATTAGTGTAAGAAGTTCACCTTTAGTTTGAATAGAACTATTATATATTTTTTTATCTTTTTCAAAACTTCCCAGTTCGTTATATAAACTTTCCAATTCTTCTATTACTATTTTCTTTGGAATTAACGTTGAAAAGTAAATTGCCTCTTGATTTATGTCATTAAAAGATACTTTTGATTTTTTAATAGCGCTGAAAACATTATTAGGAATTACCTTTCCTATATTAGTTTGTCCCTCTGCAAAACCTGTAATAGTTAACAACAGAAAAAAAGTAAAAAACCTGTGTAATGACATCATTAATTTAATAACTACGTATTAGAAATATTTGCAATAATATGAAATCTATTTTAATTACAGGAGGAACTGGATTGATTGGATCTGGTCTTGTTAAGTCAATTGATAAATCAATTTATAAGGTTTATGTGTTGACGAGAAAAAAACCTTATGTAGAAAATGAAGTAGATTACATAAATTGGGACCCGGACAAATCAATTCTTGATATCTCACATATTAAAAACTTATACTCAGTTATTAATCTAGCTGGTCAGTCAATAGACGGGTCTAGATGGACAAAAAAATACAAACAAAAAATTTTAGAGAGTAGGATTAATTCTACTAGATTATTATTTAATAAAATTAAAGAAAGAGAACAGCTGCCAAAATCATTTATTTCAGCTTCTGCAACAGGTTTTTATAGTGAAAATACCGTTAGTCCACAGAAAGAAAATGACAAACCCGGTAATAATTTTCTTAGTAGTGTTGTCAAGGAATGGGAGAAAGAAATATCACGTTTTAATAGTATAGGAATAAGGACAACTGTTTTTCGAATTGGATTGGTTTTGTCCAAAGATGGTGGGGTGTTAAAGAGACTATACCCAATATTTAAATTATTTCTAGGAGTCCCTATAGGTAGTGGTAAACAGATGATCAGTTGGATTCATGAGTCAGATATGATTGGCACATTAAAAATAGCTATAGATGATAAAAGTTTTAATGGAATCTATAATGCTGTTGCTCCAGANAGAGTTACCAATATACAATTTACTAAATCACTTCTAAAGACTTTGAATAGATTTTCATATCCAAGCTTTGTTAAAGCGCCGTCAGTAATTGTAAAGCTTNTTTTTGGTGAACAATCAGAATTGGTTCTCAATGGATTAAACATATCTTCAGAAAAATTAGTTGAATCAAATTATAAATTTAAATTTACTAAGCTAACTTCAGCTCTCAGTGAAATTTACAGCTCCTAGAATTGATGGAAAAAAAGATAGAGATTTTTGGTGCTAGAGAAAACAATTTAAAGAATATTGATCTAGAATTTAAAAAAAACAACCTAGTTGTAATTACAGGAGTTTCTGGTAGTGGAAAAAGTTCTCTCGCTTTCAATACAATTTATTCTGAAGGACAGAGGAGATATATGGAAAGCTTCTCAGCATATGCTCGATCATTTATTGGAAATATAGAGAGGCCGGATGTAGATAAAATTAATGGTCTTTCTCCTGTGATTTCAATAGAACAAAAAACTACTTCTAAAAACCCAAGATCAACNGTTGGAACACTTACAGAGATATATGATTTCTTAAGACTCCTNTATGCAAGAGGATCTGTTGCTTATTCATATTTATCTGGTAAAAAAATGATNAAACAATCTCAAGATCAAATTGTAGAAAACATTAAAAAAGATTTTGAGAATTCNAAAGTCATAATTGCAGCTCCNGTTGTAAAAGGAAGAAAAGGTCACTACAAAGAGCTTTTTCTCCAAATTAGAAAAAAAGGNTTTTCGAANGTGAGAGTNGACGGAGAAATTATGGAAATTAAAAAAAANATGCAGCTTGACAGATATGTCATTCATGATATTGAAATTGTTGTTGATAAACTTGTAGTTTCAGAAGGCGAAACATCTAGACTATCTAACTCTGTTGACATTGCGATTAAAAGCGGGGACAAAACATTATACGTTATTGATGAAGACAATAATTCAAAGTTTTATTCCAAGAGTTTGGTGGATCCAGATACCGGGATTTCATATGAGGAGCCATCACCTAATAGTTTTTCATTTAATTCTCCTTATGGTTGGTGTGACACCTGTAAAGGCTTAGGAGTAGAAGATAAAATCCTAAAGGAAAATATCATTGTTGATGAAAACCTAAGTATAAGCAGAGGAGCAATTGCTCCATTAGGTCAGTACAGAGACATGTGGGTATTCAAAAAAATTGATGCTGTTTTAAAACAAAGCGGATTAGATATTTCTACACCAATTAAAAACATTCCTGAAAACATTCTCGATAATATTTTATTTGGGGAAAACATTGACGTTGCAGTAGAATCTACTAAATATCCTGGTACTTTATGGCATACTAAATTTAATGGCGTAAGTGGCTTTATTAAAAAAACATTAAAATTTAGATCAGGTAAGACAAAAGATTTTATGACTGACTTTATCACAGAATCCAACTGTGATACGTGTTCAGGGAAAAGATTAAAGAAGGAATCTTTATTCTTTAAAATTAATGATACCTCAATATCGGATTTAAACTCAATGGATATTAAAGGTTTAAGAAATTGGCTTTCTTCTGTTGAACAATTTTTAACTAAAGAACAAAAAATAATTGCTGAGCCTATAATTAAAGAAATTAAACAGAGGGTAGAACTTATGTATAACTTAGGTCTTGAGTATTTAAGTTTAGACAGGCCTCTAAGAACTTTATCGGGTGGAGAGGCGCAAAGAATTAGACTTGCAACACAAATTGGAACAAAGTTAGTTGGGGTTCTATATATTCTTGACGAGCCAAGCATTGGCCTTCATCAGAGAGATAATAATAAACTAATAGATTCTCTCAAGGAACTGAGAGATTTAGGTAATACTGTAATAGTTGTAGAACATGATAGAGATATGATGGAATGTGCAGATAATATTATTGATATTGGTCCGGGTCCTGGTGTTGGTGGTGGTGTTGTCGTAGCTCATGGAAAATTATCAAATTTCTTAAAACAAAAATCTCTTACTTCTAAATTTTTAACTAGAGAGTTAGATATTGAGATTCCTAAAGAAAGGAGGCCTGGAAACGGTGATAGTATAAATATCTTTGGTGCAATTGGAAATAATTTAAGAAAAGTAGACTTGTCAATACCTCTTGGATGTATGGTTTGTGTTACTGGGGTATCAGGTAGCGGAAAGTCGTCGTTAATACACGGAACTCTGTCTACATACCTAAAAAAGGAACTATATAATTCAAGAAAACAGTTCTTGCCTTTCAATAAAATTAAAGGAATTGAAAATATAAATAAACTAATTGAGGTAGACCAATCTCCCATTGGTAGAACTCCAAGGTCTAACCCTGCAACATATACTGGAGTTTTTACTGATATCAGAAATTTATTTTCATCTCTCACTGAATCAAAAATTCGAGGGTTAAAACAAGGGGCTTTTTCATTTAATGTAAAGGGGGGGAGATGTGAAACATGTAGGGGTGCCGGTATAAGATTAGTAGAAATGGATTTCTTACCTAACGTGTTTGTAAACTGTGAGTCTTGTAATGGTAAAAGGTATAATCGTGATACATTGGAGGTAAGATATAAAGGAAAATCAATCTCAGACATTTTAGATATGACTGTTTCTGATGCAGTAACTTTTTTTAAAAATCAACCAAAAATATCAAATAAGCTGAAAGCTCTTGACGAAGTTGGTTTGGGTTATATAAAGTTAGGTCAGCCTTCAACTATGTTATCAGGAGGGGAAGCTCAAAGAGTAAAATTAGCCTCTGAGCTCTATAAAAAAGATACAGGGAAAACTCTATTTATTTTGGACGAGCCCACAACAGGGTTGCATTTTCATGATATTCAAAATTTAATGATAGTTCTCAATAGACTTATTGACAGAGGAAATACTGTGCTCATTATTGAACATAATATGGATGTAATTAAATGCGCTGACCATATTATTGATTTAGGTCCGGAAGGTGGAGATAAAGGTGGCTATGTCATAGCAGAAGGAACACCAGAAAAAATTATAAAGAAAAAAAATAGTTATACCGGCATATTTCTAAAGAAAGAGTTGCTCAGTAAATAATTTTCTCTGTAATAGAATCAGAGAGTTTCTTTCCTGTATTTGTTAGTTTAATTTGATTCTTATCAATTGTTACTAAATTTTTCTTTTCGAGTAATTTAATATCATCAAATTTATCTTTGAAGAGGTCAACTCTAAATTTTTTAAGCAAATCTCTTTGATCTACTCCTTTACTTGTTCTTATTCTAGTTAGTATATACTCGTTTATTTTTTCTGTAGGAGATAATCTCTCTCTTTCATATACTCTTATCCCTTTATTTATTAATCTAATGTATTCTTTATTATCACTAATATTCCAAAATCTATATTTCTTATTATAGGAATGCGCACTTGGCCCGTAGCCTATATATTCTTTATCCTTCCAGTAATTCGAGTTGTGTCTTGAATGATACCCCTTTTTAGCAAAGTTTGATATTTCATAATTTTCATATCCTGATTTTTCGAGCTTATCAAGAATTAAATCATACTGTGATAAAACTGAATTTTCATTTGGAAGAGAAATTTTATTGTTTTTAAATAATTTATAAAAAACAGTTCTTTTTTCTAAGGTCATATTGTAAATAGAAACATGGGGTGGATTAAGTTTTTTTAATATGAATAAGTCATTTTCTATACTCTTTTTAGTGGACCCCGGAGTTCCAAACATTAGGTCAATAGAGTAGTTATTATAAACTTTTTTGATTTCCTCAATAGCACTTATAGCCATTTCTGCTGTATGAATTCTATTTAGTTTTTTGAGGATGTTATTGTCAAATGTTTGTACTCCAAGACTCAATCGGTTTATTCCAATTTTATTCCAATTTTTTAATTTTTCTCTATTTACATCATCTGGATTTACTTCTAGAGTAATCTCGCAGTTTTTAAAGACATTATACTGATTCTTTACCTTCGTTATAATTTTTTGAATATGTCTATTTTCGATAATTGATGGAGTACCTCCACCAAAATAAATTGTAGATATGTTTTTATTATTAAATTTTTTTTGATTGATTTCTATTTCTTTAAGAATTGCATTAACTAAAACTGTATAGTTTTTTTTGGTACTAAAGTGAAAATTACAATAATGACAAGCTTTTTTACAGAAGGGAATATGAATATAGACACCAGCCACTTAAATCTAATTTTATTTCAAATACAAAAAAAACCAATTTATGACTATAACTCTATTTTATTGTCTTTTTTTATAATATCTATTTTAATAGCATACTATAAACTAAACTATCCACTTTTTTTTAAAAAATATTTTAATCTAAAAAGTGTTTTGTATTTAGGGAATCAGGAAGATTTTTTTTACAGAAGTGAATTCTTTTCATTTGGAAATTTAATACCTCTTGTCTTATACTCATTTATTATATCTTTTTTTTCTGTATTTGTTTTTGAAGATGGAAACTCTTTACTTATAGACTCTGCTGATAATTTTACTGTATTTCAAAAATGGATTCTCTTCTCTTTTCCTTTTTTTGGTCTAATTATATTGAGAATACTACTGATTCTTCTTACTCTAAGGTTTTTTTCAATTTCAATAAAGTTTAAAAAGATATATCTTCTAAACTTTTTAAGGTTGACAATCTTATTTAGTGTGTTGAATGTTTTTACATCTTACCTTATTTATGAAGTGTCATCATTTGAGCTTGCGTTTAATTTTCTTTCTGTATTTAAACTTATAATTATATTTTTAAGACCTCTGATTCTATACTTTTACTTTAAGGGTTTTGCTCCTGATATCAAATCAAAAATTGGCACAATAATAATTATCTCAGATTTTATTCCATCTTTATTATTGTTTGATAGTTTGATGTTAATTGATTTGTTTAATTATTTAATTAGTTTAATTTGATTTCATTGTATTAACTTTGTTCACAAAAAAGAGCAAAATGAGTGAAATTAAATACGATAAAAAAAGATTAAATCCTGTAAAATCAATTCTAGTATCTCAGCCAGAGCCAAAAGATGAAAATTCTCCATTTCATAGGTTAGCTAAACAATATGATTTAAAAGTAGATTTTAAACCATTTATTAAAATTGATCCTGTTTCAATTAAAGAATTTAGAAAACAAAAAATTAATATTTTAAATCATACTGCTATAATTTTTACAAGTAGAAATGCTGTTGATCATTTTTTTAGAATTGCAGAGGGAATGAATGTTACTGTTCCAACAGACATGAAATATTTTTGTATTTCTGAGCAAACAGCTAACTATCTTCAGAAATATATAGTAATTAGAAAAAGAAAAATTTTTACTGGTCAAAGAACAATTGCTGAACTTTTAGACGTTATGAAAGAGACTATGGTGAAATTTCCAGATGAAAAATATCTTTTCCCTTGCTCTAATATTACTAGGGATACTATCTCAGAGTTTCTTAAAGAAAATGACTGCTCTTATTCTGAGGCAATAATTTACAATACAGTACCTAGTGACCTAAAAAAGTTGAAAAAAGTGTTTTATGATATTTTGGTTTTTTATACTCCTTATGGTATTGATTCACTGGTTAAAAACTTTCCTGACTTTGAACAAAATAATACTAGAATTGCTGGTTTCGGCACAAACACTGCTAAAGCAATTAAAGAAAATAACTTAAAACTAGATATTAAGGCTCCAATGAAAGATGTGCCTTCAATGACTAGGGCAATAGAATTATATATTAAACAGGCCAATAAAGTTTAGTGAATGAAAAAGATATTCATAATAGTCATTTCTTTTCTGCTAATTCAGTTTAAGAGCTTCTCGCAACAGGATCCCTACTTTAGTACTTATCTAGTAAATCCGACTATTGTAAATTCAAGTTTATCATCATTAAATGATCGTAATAATGTTGTATTAGTATATAGAAATCAGTGGGCAAATTATAACCCTAATAATTTAGCTGTTTCATCAGATTCTCCAAATACCGGGATTTTATCTTTAAATCTTAAGAGTAGAGACAAAAATCTTTCTTTCGGGATGAATATAATTTCTGATAACCTTGGACCAAAAGAATTCTTTAACTTTTCGCCTTATTTTGCTATAAGAAGAAAGCTGAATAATTCTTTTTTGAGCTTTAGTGTTTCGCCTTCTTTTAAAAGTACAACTCTTAATTTTAGTTCTTTAATTTTTGTTAATCCTAGCGATCCATTTAATATTGGAGGTAAGCAAACTCAGTCTGAACCGGATATTAATTTTGGCTTTGCATATTATAACGAGAGGATGTTATTGAGTTTATCAGCAAAAAATCTCGCACAGCCCTCATTTAACTTTGGATTGTCTGAACTTAAAAATATTGAAAACATTAATCTTTCTTTCTTAGGCAAGTATTTAATTGAAGTTGATAGAGACCTTACTGTTGAACCTTATCTTTTATTTAGAACTGATCTTTCTTCATTCACTTTTGATATAAGTGGGTTAGCTACATATAAAAAAGTAATGAGCATTGGTGCTTCTTACAGGTATGATGAAGCTATTGTTGGATTTTTAGGTTATCACTTTCTGAAAAAAAATAAATTATTCGTTGGATATTCATTTGATTATGTTGTACATAATGTAAATGCTAAGGCTCCTGTCTCTCATGAGTTAGTACTGAAATACGATCTCCCAACTCCCCAAATGAGAAAGCCTATAAGAACACCTAGGTTTTTTTATTAATTATTTAATTTTTTCTAATGTTTATTGAAATGTGGCTTTGATAGTTAGTTTCATTATATTTGTGTAACTTTCTAACTAAATATTTATCGTTAAAAACAATAATTTAGATATTTTAAAGTTAAGTTTTAACTTTGCGTTTAATTATGTTTAAGACCAATTCAAATATTTCATTAATATTATATTGCTTTTTGGCTATTGCCATAGGTGGGTGCAGTCTGCTCGGAGGAGGATCAAGCAAAAAAAATCCTAGAGGTCAGTTGGTAGGTACATTAGACAGAGATGGGTTTGAAATGTCTGCTCAGTATGGTATGGTCTATATACCAACAGGAAGATTTTATATGGGTCAGGCTGATGAAAATATTCAAGCTGATCAAAGTAACTTTAACAGACAGGTTACTATCAGTGCATTTTACATGGATGATACTGAAATTACAAATGATGAGTACAGACAGTTTATGCAATACCTTGAAGAAAATCCAGACTATGAATTAACTGAGGGTGCTACTATAGAGTCTTTAAAACCTGACACAACAGTATGGTCAAGTGACTTTACTCATCACTACGGTGATCCGCTTTTAGCGTATTACTGGTCGCATCCAGCATTTGATGATTATCCTGTAGTTGGTGTATCATGGGAGTCTGCTAGGGAATTTGC
>NZWZ01000056.1 GCA_002701745.1 Flammeovirgaceae bacterium | reverse complement strand
AAGATATCGACACATAAAAGAAAAAAAAGATTAAGAAAGAATAGACATAAAAAGAAATAAACAATAATACTATGAGTAGCGAGCTAATAATAAATTCATCTCGCGACAAAAGTAGAATTGGCCTTCTTAAGGATAAAAAACTTGTTGAGTTTCATCAAGAAACAGATGAAACAAAATTTAATGTTGGTGATATATATGTAGGGAAAGTAAAAAAGATCAATAAAAGCTTAAACGCGGCTTTTATTGATATAGGCTTCGAAAAAGACGCCTTCCTACATTATCTGGACTTAGGGCCACAATTTTTGTCGCTTAAATCATTTGTTAAAAAAACACGATCTAAAGGGAAATCAACACCTTATGATTCATTTTCAAAACTTGAGGATATAAATAAGTTTGGAAAAATAACCGAGGTTTTAAAGAAAGGAGACGAACTATTAATTCAAATAGTTAAAGAACCAATTTCAACAAAAGGCCCACGCGTTACAACTGAGCTATCTTTAGCAGGAAGGTATCTAATTTTGGTATCTTTTTCTGAGGCAATAAACATCTCAAAAAAAATAACTAATAGAGAAGAAAGGCTTAGGTTAATAAACTTAATTAAATCTATTAGGCCTAAGAATTTTGGTGTGATTGTAAGAACGGTAGCAGAACAAAAATCCGTTTCAGAATTAGACAAAGACTTAAAGACACTTATTTCTACTTGGAAGGAAGGTATAAAAAAAATAAAGAAAGCTAAAGTTGGTGAGAAGGTTATTGGGGAAGAAAATAAAGCAACATCTTTACTAAGAGATATTTTAAACTCTTCTTTCGACAATATTGTTATAGATGATAAAGATCTTTTTGAAGAAGTAAAAGACTACGTTAAAAAGTTTGAACCAAAAAAGGAGAAGATTGTAAAATATTATTCCTCACCCGCACCAATCTTTGAGGTGTATGGTATTGAAAAACAACTACAAGACCTATTCGGGGAAACAGTACCAATTTCCAATGGGGGTTATGTTATTATTCAACATACGGAGGCTCTTCATGCTATTGATGTTAATAGTGGTAAAACAAGCAAGGCAGCAAATCAAGAAGAATCTGCTTTAAATGTTAATCTAGATGCTGCAGAAACAATTGCAAGGCAGCTTAGACTAAGAGACATTGGGGGTATTATTGTTATTGATTTCATTGACCTAAAGAAAACAAGTAACAAGCGAAAGATTTTTGAGGCCATGAAAAAAGCAATGAGTGATGATAGATCAAAACATACTATTTTACCTTTGTCAAAATTTTGTTTGATGCAAATCACCAGACAAAGAGTTAGACAAGAATTGAAAATGACAAAAGAGGACGCGGAGCTTGATCAAGAGGGCACTGAGGCAGCAGATAAAATCGAAAAAAAGATTGAGCACTTATTTGTTAAGCAGAATGAAAAAAACCTAACGCTTGTCGTTCATCCTTATCTTTATTCATATTTTACTATTGGTGTTTTATCAAGACAATACAAGTGGTTTATTAAACACAGAAGATGGGTTAAGATAGAGAAGGATAATAATATTTCTGTTAAGGACTACGTCTTTTTAGATGCTAACAGACAGATAATACAGACGAAAAAGTGAAAACAAAAAGTTTGTTTTTTTTTCTTGTTTTGTTTGGGTGTTCTTCAAATGAGTGTTATTACTCACAAAATAAACCACTACAAAACATAACTGTTGAAAACATAACTGAAGAAATTTCTNCAATAAAAAANGTANNTGATTTNNGTGATTTTTTATCANAAAANAAAANAACTTTATACCCGTTCTATGAANTAGAAGACACTTCGTTTTTATTAGACAAAGCAGCTAATGCTTTNTCACTAATCGATAATCTTTACTTTGATAGCCTTTCTTATGACGTCTCTTTGGAGTTTGATAATCTTCAGAAAGTTTTTTACCAATTTGACAAATCAATTGAAAAGTTAAATAAAGAAAGNAATAGAATTTTTAATCCAAAAATTACAGTTTTAACATCTGGCTTTTTCAACGATGTTGTGGTNAATGGTGAAAATATAGTTATTGGTTTAGATTATTTTTTACCAACAACAAACAAATACAAACCTAGAGATCTCCCGTCCTATATTTTAAACAGGTATAGTCCAGAAAACATAAACGCAACATCTTTGTCAACCTATTTGTCTCAATTTAATCTAGTTAATGAGAGCGACCTAACACTTATAAATGAGATGATTTCTTTTGGTAAATTATATTATGTTGTATCTAAGTTGCTACCCTGTNCCGAGGAGAGGATTGTNCTAGGNTATTCTAATGAAGAATATAATTTAATTCAAAATAATGAGGCTTTTATATACTCNTATTTTTTACAAAATGAGNTTTTATTTGAGGAGTCAAATATTATTAAACAAAAATATTTNTCTGAAAGGCCAAGCACTTTTGAAATATCACAATCNGTTCCAGGNAGGGTCGGGCGTTGGCTTGGCTGGAAAATAGTCTCATCATTTATGAGTTCAAGCACATANACACTCGAAGAACTCCTNAANGAAGATGATTATAAAAATATTTTTTANAACTCTAATTANAACCCAATTTAAAATTGAAAAAACAAGACAAAGTAAAATTTGTTATTTCGACTTTAGAAAAACTNTATCCTAAAACGGATGTACCCTTAGATCATAAAGATCCATATACCCTCTTGATTGCNGTTTTACTTTCTGCNCAAAGNACTGANGCTGGGGTTAACAAAATAACTCCAATACTTTTTAAAAAAGCTGACAACCCTTATGACATGGTTAAACTTTCTGTAGANCAAATTAGATCAATTATTCGACCTGTTGGTTTATCTCCAATGAAATCAAAGGGCATACACGGCCTATCTAAAATTTTAATAAAAAAATATAATGGTAATGTTCCTAAAGATTTAGAAGCCCTCGAATCATTGCCGGCCGTAGGTCACAAAACAGCCAGCGTCGTGATGTCTCAAGCTTTTGGTGTTCCATCTTTTCCAGTAGACACACATATTCACCGATTAATGTATAGGTGGGGACTAACCTCAGGTAAAAATGTCGTTCAGACTGAAAAAGACGCTAAAAGACTTTTTCCAACCAAACTATGGAACAAACTTCACCTACAAATTATATTTTATGGAAGAGAGAGGTCTCCAGCTCGTGCATGGAATATCAACAACGATCCAATAACTCAGAAAATAGGGAGAAAGTCCATTCTGAAAAAACTTGTTAACTCTTGATGGTTTTTTCTTTTTTTTTCACCAAAACCTTTTCCTTAATCGCATTTATAATTATATCAGAAGGGGTTTCAAAACAAAGATCTAAATGAGATTTAATATCCAAAAAAGAGGATATCTCATTGTAAATCCTTGGTTCTGTAAGACCTTTAAAATTAAGTTTTAGTGTTTCTCTTTCTTCTAATTCGTTGTAGATATATTTTACAATATCATTATTAGTAGAGGTTCTATTCATAGGCAACTTGTTTTTGTTTAATCTTTTTTCTTAACGCGATAAGTGCATAGCGCATTCTTCCAAGAGCAGTGTTTATACTAACACCCGTTGCTTCCGCTATTTCTTGAAAGCTCATTTCCATATAATGCCTCATTATCAAAACNTCTCTTTGTTTATCAGGTAAACTTTTAATTATTTTCTTAAGATGATCTTTTGTGCTTTTTGATAAAACCTCAGAATCAGATANNTCTTCAGAAAACCTTAAGCTATTAAAAATATCTGAACCGTCAGGTAANGTAATTTTTGGGTTNCTTTTCTCTTTTCTAAAATGATCAATAGCTAAGTTGTGAGCAACNCTTAAAATCCAAGGNAGAAACTTNCCTTGTTCGTTGTATTTGTTNTTATCTATAATATTTATCGTTTTTATAAAAACATCTTGCAAAATATCTTCTGCAATATACTTGTCTTTAACAATTAGATAAATAGTTGTGAAAATTCTAGACTTGTGCCTATCGATTAGTACAGACATTGCCTCGTTGTTACCTTTTGTATAAAGTGATACTAAACAACTATCACTTAATTCCGTTTTTAACATAATAATTAATATAATTTAGTAACGTAGAGGTCTATACCATATTGTATTGTTTAGTGNATAATATTTTATTAAATATAATTATANATTATATAAATTCAAAAAAGCATGTCTGAACCAAAAAATATCGTCATTAAAAATGCTAGGGTAAACAACTTAAAAAACATTTCNCTAACTATTCCAAGNAATCAGTTTGTTGTTATATCTGGTGTTTCTGGTTCTGGAAAATCATCTCTAGCTTTTGATACAATTTTTGCAGAGGGACAGAGAAAATATATAGAAAGTCTAAGNTCATACGCTAGACAGTTTTTGAAAAGAATGGATAAACCTAACGTTGATTTTATAGAAGGTTTATCTCCCGCGATTGCTGTTGACCAAAAAAGAAACAATAAAAACCCCCGATCTACAGTTGGTACACTCTCTGAGGTATATGATTACCTAAAGCTGCTTTATTTAAATATTGGAAAAACAATATCTCCCATATCNGGAAATGTTGTAAAAAAAGAAACACCTGATGATGTTTTAAATTTTCTTTCTAAATACGATAAANAAAAATACTACATATCAATTCAAAAGACCTCAAAGAAAAATACATTTAAAAGAGANTTGGAGATCCTTTTAAATAAAGGGTTTTCAAGGCTAATAATTGAAGATCAATTTTATACTNTTGAATCACTACTTGATAAAAANACGACTTACTTATCTTATGATGTTCTTATCGACAGAGGTGTTGTTTCTTCTGGTGACGAAAGTTTTGATTTTAAAATAATTGAGGTATGTAAAGAGGGTTTTTTTGANGGNGGAGGAAGAATAACNGTAACAATTCCGAAGGTAAACACCCGAGANTTTTCNAACAAATTTGAACTTGACGGCATTNCGTTTATTGAACCAACGCTTAATCTTTTTAGTTTTAATAATCCATACGGAGCTTGTTCTGGATGTGGTGGTTTTGGAAATGTATTGGGNTTTGATAAAAGTAAAATTATACCAAATGAAAGCCTCTCGTTATATTCTAANTGTATAGTTCCTTGGCGAACTGAAAAAATGAAAGTGTGGCTTAAGCCGCTTATNGAAAACAATAAATCTATAGGNGTTGATATACATAAGCCNTATTTTGACCTCTCAGAAAGAGAAAAGAAAATTGTTTGGGAGGGTGCCGGTAGNTTTAAAGGGATNAATTCTTTTCTTTCTTATTTAGAAAGAAAAAGTTATAAAATNCAGTATAGAATTATTGCNTCTCGATACAAAGGAAAAACTTTGTGCTCTGCTTGTGAAGGAACAGGAATAAGAGAGGAGGCTAAGAATGTTAAAATAAACAACAAAAATCTTCTTGAAATTGTTTTGAGTCCGGTTGAAAATATTCTCAAGTTTTTTCAAAACATATCNCTAACNGAGAATGAAANAAAACTATCCAAGAGAGCTTTNCATGAAATATTAACCCGCCTTAATTATATTAATAATATAGGGNTAGGATATTTAACACTTAATCGAAAGGTAAACACTCTTTCTGGNGGTGAGTTTCAAAGAATTAAACTAGCTACATCNTTNGGTAGNTCTTTGGTTGGCTCATTATATGTCCTTGACGAACCAACCGTTGGANTACATCCTCATAANACAAAAAGGTTAATTGANATATTACATGACCTGAAAGAAATTGGTAATACGGTAATTGTNGTGGAACATGATGAGGNAGTGATTTTGTCTTCNGACTTTTTAGTAGATATAGGTCCGGGNGCAGGNAATAACGGTGGTGAAATTGTTTTTTCAGGCNCNACATCTTCNATAAGTAAAAAAACAAAAGGNCCTACAAGTGAATTTATATTTAACAAGAAAGNATTCAATNATCCNGTTATTAGAAANCACCAAAAGGAAATCNACATNNATAATGCTCATGAAAACAANNTNAAAAACATTNACATAAAAATTCCATTAGANTGTTTGGTTGTAGTTACNGGGGTAAGCGGATCNGGAAAATCAACTTTAATTAAACAAATATTATACCCNGCAATAGCTAAAGTTTTAGATAAAAAATATGATAATGAGGGAAAATATGATTCTATTGGAGGTGACATCAACACCCTAAAAAACATNGAAATTGTTGATCAAAATCCTATTGGTAGATCATCTCGATCTAATCCAGCTACTTACTCAAAAGCCTATGATGGTATTAGAAAAATCTTTGCTCAAGAAGGTGAAAAAATTGACAGCCAAATTAAACCTTCTGATTTTTCATTTAATGTTGATGGCGGCCGTTGTGATGATTGTTTGGGTGAGGGTGTTAAAAAAATTGAAATGCAATTTATGGCTGATTTGTTTTTAGAGTGTAGTGCNTGCAAAGGAAAAAGNTTTAAAAAAAATATTTTGGAAGTANAGCATAATGGNAAAAANATTCATGACGTTCTTGAGCTAACCATTGAGCAAGCTATTNAATTCTTTTCATCTGCATCAACTATATTAAAAAAATTAAAACCAATGTTCGATGTAGGTTTAGGTTATTTGAGATTAGGTCAGTCTTCAAGTACACTAAGTGGTGGGGAGGCACAAAGGTTGAAATTAGCATCNTATCTAATTGAAGAGAAGTCNCCTCAAAACAATAGCCTTTATATATTTGANGAACCTACATCTGGACTTCATAATAAAGATATNGCTTATTTTATGTCGTCTATTTCAAGATTAATTGATATGGGTAATTCTGTTGTAATTATTGAACACAACACGGAGTTAATCAAACAAGCTGATTGGATAATTGATATGGGCCCTGAGGGAGGGGATAAAGGAGGTGAAATATGTTATCAAGGGACCCCCATNGATCTAATAAAGATTAANAATAATAAGACCGCAAAATATTTAAAAAATCAGTTCGTTAAGNATTAAACTAANATCAAAAAAATAATTAATTAATTTTACANAAATANTTTATTATGGCAAAAAAGATTGTTGCAGCAAATTGGAAAATGAATAACGATGAATATTCTTCCAAATCTCTTGCTTACGAGTTTCTAAAGCTTTTAAACAATCATAATAATCCACAAACAACCACAATACTATGTGTGCCATTTCCTTTTTTAGCAACAATTAACTTGATGTGTCAGGGAGCGGAATCCGTTTTTGTAGGTGCTCAAAACTGTAGCTCATTTAGTAAAGGAGCTTTTACAGGAGANGTTTCNGCTAGTATGTTAAAAAGCCTCAAAATCCCATATGTTATAATTGGGCANAGTGAGAGAAGAGAATTNTTTAATGAAAAAAATGATGATTTAATTAAAAAAGTGGAGTTAGCGATTGAAAACAATATTCAACCAATTTTTTGTTGTGGAGAGCCTTTGGANGTAAGAGAANAAAATANTCATATCGACTTTGTNATCAATCAATTAAAAGAAACNGTTTTTANTTTAAAACCTGAGGTTTTTTCAAAATTGATTTTAGCTTANGAACCAATATGGGCTATTGGAACAGGTAAAACNGCAAATAACGAAGAAATACAAGAAATGCATTCTGCCATAAGAAAAAGTTTAAAGTCGAAATATNGNTCTTCGGTATCAAAAAANACAAGCATATTATATGGNGGAAGTGTTAAGTCAATAAANGCAAAAGAAATATTTGATCTTAAAGATGTGGANGGNGGACTAATAGGAGGAGCTTCCCTCAATGCTCAGGAGTTTATAGATATTGTTAATTCCAATAATTAATTCCGATGTCAAGGAGTAATTTTTTTTATAAAACTATTTTTAGTTTTATTTTC
The DNA here is from genome assembly GCA_002701745.1 of Flammeovirgaceae bacterium. Classification (GTDB taxonomy): domain Bacteria; phylum Bacteroidota; class Bacteroidia; order Cytophagales; family MED-G16; genus MED-G16. The sequence continues at coordinate 12,873 of NZWZ01000056.1, read as the reverse complement.
TTTCTNCCNTGNATTGTATTTTCNCAATCTATTTNAACTTATAATAAAGNNAATTTTTTAGAGCAACTNAATAANGATTTTAATNCTCTCGGNATTCAATTAACAGAAAAAGAGATATTAGNAAANACAAGGCAAAATTTTATCAATAGAATAAAAGAAGATACTAAAGATTATTTTGTAGAGATAGCCAATAACACAAAGTNAAATGGTGAAANCGAGCTTTTNTCTTTTTTATATTANGTGGATTGGCTNTTAGATAATAATATTAAATCTAACGCGAGTCTTGATAAAATATTATTGTATCATTATTATGTAATATATAACCCAACAGGAAACCAAAAAAANTATTTTTNTTCATTGTGGNATAAAATAAATAGTAATGTTTTTGTAAAAGAAACCACTCACAACATTAGCGTTAATGATAGGTTCAAGGTTGGNGTTGAAGACTTTCTAGATTATGGTTTATATGATAACTCTGGAAATATTTTAGGAACTTTAGTTTTTAGCTTTTTAAGCTCAGATATTTTAGTTGGCTCAGAGTTTCAAAACTTTATAATTGAGAAATCTAATTTCAACTATTATCCAGACATTNAACTGATCGACGGCTCAAGAGGTAAGATAAAATCTAAAATAGAAAGTNCATATCTAGGCAATCTTGAGTTTTCGCTCCAAAGTTTTACAATTGANTTAAAAACCGGAAAANTTGTTTCNAACCAAAGTTTGTTAAATGGAAATAAGNTAAAACAAATAAAAGGAGCTATGGAATATGTTCCACCAAAAAGCCANCCCAAACATAATAANCTNTTTAACTTTATTTCTTATAACACCGACGNTGAGATTACTGTAAATAATAACACCAAATTAATTACTGGCGTGTCAATTAAAGAAGACCTTTTCTATTCCTCCTCTTTATCTGGTGAAAATTCTGAGTTATACTTTTTATTAAAAAATAATAAAAAAATAAGTGTTAAGTCCAAATCATTTTTAATTGATGACTCAAATATTCTTTCATCAGCAANAACTTTTAAATTATACGANGATAATGACTCAATATATCATCCAATGGTGAAATTTAATTATGANCTTGATCTTAATAAAATTCAAATATTAAATATTGACGGTGTTATGAAAAACTCTGCATTTTCTTCATCATTCTTTAATATAGANTTTGACCCAGACGAATTAAGTTATACGGTTGGAGACGATNATATGTATTTTGGAATGATAATAGCTCCCACNCAACGTGCCCTCAGTGTTTATTCAAAAAATCANTTTTCAAATCAAAAGTTAAATGANATGACAGACCTAAATGGNACCAANATTTTAAAGGCTGTTTTNACTTACTATTCTAAAATAAAAAGAAAAGATTTTTACCTTAATGATTTGGCCTATTACTTTAAAACAAAACCTAATTTAATGGAGGCGGGCCTCATAACTTTATGGAGAAATGGTTTTATTTCATACGACAGGGAGTTAGGGTTAATTGAGGTTTTGCCAAANCTTAGACACTATTATTTTTCCCATCTCAAGAGATCTGACTTTGATGAGTTTAGCTTTGGTTCCATATCNAAAAATTCTGATAACCTAATTTATAATTTAAAGACAAACACNTTATTATTTAAAGGNGTAGAGAGNGTAACCCTAAGCAATAAAAANAANATTGTTGTTTTTCCAAAAAACGGAAACTTAGTTTTAAAAAAAAATCGCGAAGTTAATACACTAGGGGATATATCGGTTGGTAATTTTGATTTTAAAAGTGTTGATCTTGTTTTTAATTATGATTCATATTTAATTGATTTAAAGGAAATAGATACNTTAAAAATGTTAACTAAAAACAACGCTAGAGATAGNTATAATTATCTATATAATATTGGNGGGGATTTGTATATTAATCATCCTAAAAATAAATCTTCTAGAAGAAGTCTTCCTAAGTTCCCTTCTTTTATTTCTGACAAAAGCACTAAAATATTTTTTGATATGCCAGAAGAATACGGAGAAAAATATGATAGTAGTTTTTATTTTTCAATCGATCAGTTTCGAATTGATAGTTTGGATAAGTCTTCCCTCCCAAAGTTTGAGTTTCCTGGCACATTTTATTCAAATAATATTATTAANCCATTGGAAGCANAACTTATAACAATGCCAGATAATTCTTTTGGTTTTACNATGGATATATCTGAAAAAGGATTGGACGCATATAACAATAAAATAACNTTATATAACTCTTTACTTCTTGATTCTACAGGATTATATGTTGAGGGAAATATCAAATACAACACTACTTCTTTATTTTCTGAGAAAATNAGACTTTTTCCTGATTCTATATCAAGTATTGTAGAAAAGGGTTTTATGCTTTCAGGCAANACAAAGAAGAATTCGTTTATGTATCCTGATATTGAATTCACAAATTTAGATTTTAGNTTTTTCAATGAACAAGAAGACTTTGCTTTCTTNAAGTATGATTCTATTTTAGATCCTAATATTTTGGGCTATGNCGGTGANGTAGAAATCATAGGAGACATTTATGTTTCTTCCNACAAAGTAACTTCATATGGAAAAATAGAGACTAATAATTCTAGCTTTATTTCNGATAATTTTTCCTATAACCAAAATTTAATTGTATCAGAAAATACTTCTTTAAAATTATCTGCTTCTAACCACNCNAAGGGCCTGATGGAAGCAGAGGATGTTTTTTTTAAATATGATTTAGCCAAAAATAAAATGGAATTNAAATCTCTATTTTTTGATGANCGTAATTTTATTTTTCCTGAATATGATTTNTCTACCTCTCTTTCAAATGCAGAGTGGTTAATAAGTANAGGAAGCATAGAGGTCAATGCTAGCTCAGACGAAATTCATTCGGTTTATTCANTAAGTAATAACTTTTATAATTGGGATTTTATTTCAAATTCTTTCTCTCTCGATCTTAATACAAAAACAATAAATGCTAAAGGNGTTCCTGATATTCAAGTNGCTGATGCTTATATAATTCCAGAAAATGAAGAACTTTATATAAGAGAAGGATTTCAAATACTACCGTTATCAAATTCTGTTCTTGTTCTAGACACAATAAATGAGTTTCACCGTTTTGTTAATTCAAANGTTTCTGTTNTTACAAAAGATAAGTTTGAAGGNAAAGGCGTTTATGAATATGTAAATTTTGATCTGGACACCTTCAATATTCCTTTTTCTCAGTTTGAGTTAAAAAACGGAAANAATAATCAACTTACATCNTTTTCTACTGGAGATGTTAGTGAACNTAATCCTATTTTAATGGAGCCAGGATTTAATTTTTATGGTAATATTGAACTATTGGCCAATAGTGAACAGCTGTTATTTAACGGAAGTATAATTCCTTCAGAAATTGANGGGTTTAATATATCTAATGCAATTCCNTTNAATGAGTATTTTGTCCCTGGGGATGAGTTAACNCTNACTATTTCTGATAAGGATGGGTTTTACAACGCTGCCATTTCCAAAGTNTCTAATAATTTATTTTTTGANTTTTTTAATAANCCCGTGAANAAAAAAAGCTTNGTNTTTTTTAATCCTGAGGGTCTTTTGTCTTACGATCCATTTACTAAAGAGTANCTTATTGAGACAAAATCGAAACGAGATCAAGATGTATATAATGGAAATTCACTATTNTACAATCCTGTTGAAAAATCAATAGCCTTTGAAGGNAGTGTGGATTTAATNAGTAACGATAATAATTTTAAAGTATACTCTTCAATGTCTGGAAAAACCAAACTTGACTCAATGAANATAGAGACAGATGCATTTATAATTATAGACGCAAATTTAAAAAGATCAATTATTGATGAATTAGGATTTGCTTTTAATGATATTATTGAAACATATGGGGCTCCGATAGCCCANGATAATGAGCAAGATGTTTTGATGCGCCTCTCAGATCTCATTGGTAATGATAAAACTATTGCTTATGAAAACTTGATTCTNTCAGAATATAAATCTTTAGTNGAGGCAGACGNCTTATTAAGCAGTCTTTTTGTTTTTCCCAACACAAANTTTTCTTGGTCTCCTAAAGAAAATTCATGGTANAACACCTCGACTATTAATTTNTCAAATNTTGGNTCTAGAGACGTAAATGCANCCATAGACGGTTTTGTTGAGTTTAAATATNTAGATGAATACCAGTCTCAGNTTAGTATGTTTTTACAACCAGCTCCAGAGTTTTGGNTATATATNAGTTATGANGGAAAATCACTCATGACCTTATCGTCAAATGATCGGTTTAATTCTGAAATGTCAGAGATTGTTGGAACAAGAGATAAATTTATTTCTACTAGGATAACTGATGAAAATTCCGTNTTAAATTATATTAATGATTTCAGNTTNAGATATTTTGGAATAAAAGAGCCNTATGACTTAATGTCTCCTTCTGACACATTCCTAGANGATGAAATATTTAAAACNGTTTCTGATGATGATGATGGTTTTTAATTTAACGTTTTTTTAGGTTATAAAANCGCTGGTGCTGAGAATATGTTTATAAATTTGNNTTCATGATAAAGGAATATATAAATGATAATAAAGACAGNTTTTTATCTGAGCTTTTTGAGTTATTAAAAATTGAATCTGTTAGCGCAGACTCAAAATTTAAAGAAGANGTAGACAAAGCGGCTAATTGGTTAGTTGATGAGTTTAATAAACTTGAATTAGATAATGTTGAAAAAATCCAAACNAAAGGACATCCAATTGTTTNTGCAGAAAAAATTTTAGANAAAACTTTTCCTACCATTTTAGTATATGGACATTATGATGTACAACCAGCCGANCCGTATGANCTTTGGGATTCNCCCCCTTTTGAACCAACTATNAAAAATGATAAAATATATGCTAGAGGCGCATGCGATGANAAAGGTCAGATGTATATGCATCTTAAAGCTTATGAGACTTTAAAAAATGTCGAAAACATAAACTTCAANATAAAATTTATGATTGANGGAGAAGANGAGTGTGGCTCAGATAGTCTTGAGGATTTTGTTNTTTCCAACAAAGAAAAGCTCACCGCAGATGTAATTGTAATTTCNGATACAAGTATTATAAANAATGAAAANCCATCAATAACAATTGGNNTAAGAGGANTATCTTATATGGAGGTTGAGNTAACCGGACCAAATAGAGATCTTCACTCTGGNACTTATGGTGGNGCTGTAAATAATCCAATTAACGAATTNTGTAAAATCATATCTTCTCTCAAAGANGAGAAGGGTAAAATATTAATTCCTGGTTTTTACGATGATGTAAAAAGTTATGATCAAANGACTAGAGATGANATAAATAAAGTNCCTTTTGATATAAATGAATTTAAGTCTCATATTAAAATTGGAGATGTTCATGGAGAAGATGGGTACTCAACAGTTGAGAGNATAGGNATAAGACCAACATTAGATGTTAATGGTATATGGGGTGGNTANACTAANGAAGGNGCAAAGACAGTTTTNCCATCTAAAGCATTCGCAAAAATTTCAATGAGGCTTGTTGCAAATCAGTCAAGTAAAAAANTATCANACCTNTTTTCTGAACANCTAAANAAACTTTGTCCAGAATCTTGCACAATTAAAGTNACAGAACATCATGGAGGNGAGCCNTGTATTGTTAACACAAANACAAAAGGATATAAAGCNNCATNCAATGCTTTTAAAGAAGTATGGAATAAAGAACCCGTTCCGACATACGACGGNGGAAGTATACCNATNGTGGCATTATTTAAAAAAGAATTAGGTCTTGANTCAATNTTGATGGGCTTTGGTTTGGATGAAGATGCTATTCATTCACCCAATGAGTCATANGGATTATTTAATTTTTATAAGGGAATAGAAACCATAACCTCATTTTATAAAAACTTTTCTGCTAATGAAAAATAATATTCTTTCNACNNTATTTTTNTTTNTTNTTTTTNCTCAAAATNTTTTTGCTCAAATTTTGGANCCAATTTCATGGGAATTCCGNGTNGATAGCTCAGAGCTAAAATCTTCAGGAAGTTTAAATCTTATTTTTACACCNACAACAGAANTAGGTTGGTATATTTANTCCTCAGACAANGANCCTGAAAGTGGACCAAGAACNGAATTTGAGTTTTATCCAAANAAGACATTTAATNTTGAAGGAGATATTNTTCCTGTAAACGTACAAACAAAGTATGATGAGGTATGGGAAGCTAATGTNCGTTACTTGGATAATAAAGGATCTTTTCNNCAAAAAATTATNCTATCAAANGAAAANCCATCTATAAGTGGATATATATCATATCAAGTTTGTTCTGAAATNGANAAAATGTGTATTCCTCTTGAAAAAGACTTTACTTTTTTCAANTCTGANATCNGAGGAAANATACCNTACGATCAAGAGATGTTAACATTTGAGGAGGAAAAGTCTTTATTNTCATTTATGCTTTTTGCTTTTTTNGCNGGATTTCTTGCTATCCTAACCCCATGTGTTTTTCCGATGATNCCNCTAACGGTATCTTATTTTGCAAACAAAAAAAATTCTAAAAAATCTTATTTTGAGGCAATTGTTTTNGGTCTTTCTATTGTNTTAATTTTCACTTTTCTAGGAGTCTTTTTGTCTTTNATTATGGGGCCGCAGTCNGCAAATGAANTNGCTACATCCTGGATTCCAAATTTAATTTTCTTTTTACTATTTGTTCTNTTTGGACTTTCTCTAATAGGNTTTTTTGAACTTACCATTCCTTCAAATATTATAACATCTTTTGATAAAAANTCTCAAGAAGGAGGTCTNNTTGGAGTNTTTTTTATGGCNTTTACTCTTGTGCTTGTCTCCTTTTCGTGTACAGGCCCGTTAGTTGGAAGTATATTAGTTCAATCAGCAAGTGGTTTACAANTTAAACCAATTTTGGGGATGCTTTCCTTNTCTTTTGCTTTNTCATTACCGTTTACTNTGCTTGCAATTTTTCCTCAAAANCTACAAAGTCTNCCNAAATCAGGTAACTGGATGGTTACACTCCGTGTAATNTTAGGCTTTATTGCGATAGCATTTTCACTTAAGTTTTTAAGTGTAGTTGATAAAGCTTATCATTTTAATTTATTAGACAGAGAGTTATTCTTGTTAATATGGATTGGTTTGTTTTTTATTTTATCTCTATACCTTTTAGGATTGATTAAGCTTCCAGATGGTTATCTCCAAAGCAAAAACATTAAAATTAGAGCACTTGCTTTAGTTTTTTCTTGCTTATCTATTTACTTAGGTTCTGGTTTATTTGGAAATAGGCTTTCATATCTTGCAGCGTACCTCCCTCCATTAGGAGAAACGTATTTTGATTTAAANACTTTTTCTCGTAAAAATTATTTCGAAGATGTAAAAGAATATGACGAAGAATTATCTAATGTTAAGTATTCTGATATTTTAAAATTACCTTATAACCTTAAAGGTTTTTTTGATTACGAAGAAGCATTAAGTTATTCCAAGAAAAATAACAAACCAATGTTGCTTGATTTTACTGGTCACGGATGCGTTAATTGTAGAGATATTGAATCAAGAGTTTGGCCTGATGAAAGAGTGAGAGACTATTTGAATAATAAATATGTGTTAGTTTCATTGTACGTAGACGATAAAACACAACTTCCTGAAAAAGATTGGTATATCTCTAGCTACGATTCAAAAATTAAAAAGACAATTGGAAAACAAAATGCAGATTTTCAAATCACTCGATTTAATAATAACGCTCAGCCGTTTTATGTGGTTATAGATCCATATTCAGAAAAAATTGTATATAGACCGTGGGGTTATGAGTTGAATGTAGAAAGCTATATTTCTCATCTAGAAAATGGTATTACAAATTTTTATGAAGAATAGTCTCATATTTTTCTTACTTGTATTTTTATTTTCTTGCAACACCAAAACGAACATAGTTTTAGATGAGGTAGTTGATCAGGTAACAGTAGGTGAAGTTATTAAAGCTCCTACCGAATATTTATATGGTATTAACCTAGATTCATTTAGCTATGTAACTCAAAAAATAAAATGGGGACAAAGCTTTTCAGATATTTTAAGTAGAAACGGTGTCTCAAATAAAGATATTTTTGATGCATCTCTTTTATCAAGAGGGGTATTTAATTTGAAAAAAATAAAAAAGGGAAATGATTATACATTATTTTTTGAAAAAGAAACAAATAGACTCTCTCANTTTATATATGAGTCAAGTAATTATGACTATTTAATATGTAGTTTTTACCCAGAAATATCNTTTAAAAAAGTTGATAAAAACATTTCATATGTTGAAAGACAAATTTCTGGAACAATTGAGTCCAGTCTATATATTAGTTTTTCAAACAATAACTTTCCNGTTGATTTGGTTAATTTAATTGTNGATGTTTTTGCGTGGCAAATCGATTTCTTTAGAATAACACCTGGAGATACNTATAATATCATTTATACTGAAGAGGTAATAGATGGTGAAGTTGTTGGGGTTAAGGATATTAAAGCAGCTAGGTTCACACATAATAAAAAGCCATTTTTTGCTTTTAGCTATGACCAAGGCCTNGGAAATGATTTTTTCGATGATCAAGGAAAAAGTCTNAGGAAAACCTTTTTAAGATCCCCTCTTAAGTTTTATAGAATTTCTTCTAAATACCAGAAAAAAAGATTTCATCCAGTGCTTAAAAGATACAGAGATCACTTAGGNACAGACTATGCCGCTCCAAGAGGAACATCAATATTTTCTGTAGCTGATGGAAAAGTTATAGAGGCTAGATACACAAGAAACAATGGTTATTATGTTAAGATAAAACATAACAATATTTTTTCAACTCAGTATTTACACATGTCAAAATTTGCCAAAGGAATTAAACCNGGAAGATTAGTAAAACAAGGAGANATAATNGGCTATGTTGGTTCCACGGGTTTAGCAACAGGCCCTCATGTGTGTTTTAGATTTTGGAGGAACGGAAGACAAGTCGACCCATACAAGCAAAATGATCTNCCTCAAGGTGATCCTNTTNATCCTCAGCACTTAANTGCTTTTAATTATGTAAAGGAGAAATATTTTGAAAGGATTNAGGNTTAATNATTTTTTANCTTTTCTTCAGCTATTTTTGCAATATCTCTTAGTACTTTGAATAANAAATCTATGTCTTGTNTTTCTCTTCTATGATTAACACAGTTTATCCTTAATACATTCTCATTATTAATCTTTGTTCCCGAAAGAAAAATCCTTCCNTCCTCTTCAACCATNTCTGTTATCTTTTTATTTAGTAATGAGTCTGAAACTTTTGGNGAGTTGCTTAAATATTTAAAACATAAAATAGATAATTCCGGGTAGTGTAGAGGTTGAAAAAGAGGATCTTTTTTNGCTATTTNATANGCNTATNTAGCCATATCAATATCATTGTTAATNCTTCTTTNTATTTTGCTATACCCAAATGTTTTGATAGTCATCCATACCTTAAGNGCTTTAAAGTCCTTAGATAGTTGTATGCTATAGTTCATGAGATCATCTCTCTCTTCAATTTCTGTTCCGCCNTGTAGGTATTCTGGAATTAAGCTAAATGTTTTTTTTAAGTNNTCTTTGTTCTTNACAATAACNCANGCNACNTCAAANGGAACAAATAGCCATTTGTGAGGATTTATTAATATTGAATCTGCTTTATCTAACCCTTTAAATTTTTTCTTATAAGANGAAAGGCTCGCNGCCGGACCTCCATATGCTGCATCTACCATAAACCATAAATTAAANTCCTNACAAATTTTTGATATTGNGTCTAGTGGATCAATAGATCCAGTATTTGTTGTNCCCGCAGTNCCNATTACNCCTATTGGTAAAAGATTTTTGTTTAAATCTTCTNTGATTTTCTCNCTCAATAATTTTGGCTGAAGCTTAAATTCNTTATCAACCTCAATTTTAACTAAATTATTAATTCCTAAACCCAAAATGTCCATAGCCTTATCAATACTTGAGTGGGANTCTGTAGAAACATATATTCTCATTNTCTTACTCCCGTATATACCATCTTTGTTGATTGAATNATGTCCTTTAATTTTTCTNATAATGGCAATATTCATAAGGTTTGCAACAGAACCTCCACTTACAAAGACACCTGCATTTTTTTTNTTATAATAACCTATAAATTTTGAGATCCAGTCTATACAGATTTTTTCAATTTCTGTATTTGCGGGTGCGCTATGCCANTTTAGATTATTTTGATTTAGTGCNCTNTTTAAAAACTCTCCTATAATCCCTATTTGATTTCCACTTCCTGTTATGTAACCATAATAATTTGGGCTTGGATTAAAATTGGAATATTTAAGTAANTTNTTATCAAGATGACTNAGAACATCTTCTGGTTTGCATTGTTTATTTTTCTCTTCTAGNCNAAAAACTTTTTTAATTTCTGATGGNGTTTTNTTCTCATAAATTTTTTCTCCTCTTATTTTTTGGGAGTACCAACTCTCAATCATTTTATTTGATTGNTTTACTAAATTTCTGAAAGTCCTTTTAGAAAAATCCATTTTTATTAGTTTGAATACTCCTTTCTTGTNGGNACAAAAACATCGATCAATTCACAGTCTGTTATTGCCTTACCCGCATGAGTTACGTTTGATGGTATAACACAAACCTCATCTTCTTTTAAGGTTTTTATCTTATTGTTTATTTTCAATTCAAAGGTTCCGCTTTTGACATATAAAGTTTGTTCGTGAATATGCTCATGTGGAGGAATTGTACTTCCTTTTTTAACTTTCCAAAATGCTAGAGTCATATCTTTTCCATGAATAAACTTTCCTTTAAAACCAGGAATTATTTCTTTACCTAAAATATTCTTTAATTTATTTATCATTTTTCTCCCAATATCTTTTTAAACCAGCAACGCTCATATAAGGTGGATTAGCTGCGTAATATTGATTTATTAATTCATCGTTAATTTTTGCTGCTTGCATTTTTTTATAAACATATTCATTAAAATTTTTAGTTAGAATTTCATCATCCAAAAAAATTTTTCTTTTTTCATTTATCCATAATGACCAGTCAGATAAAGCCTCTCTAAGTTCGTCTATATGACTTCTTATATTTTTATGTTCACCGAAATGAGTGAGATACATTTTTTTTGGGTTTTCTTTTTCGAGTATTTTGAGACTATCCTCCCATTTTTCTAAATCAATATCTGGTGGTGGACAAGCAGGAAGAACAGGCCCATTTTGTATTTTGGCCCCTGCTACATCACCAGTAAAAACAACATCATTAAACACCCAAGCTATATGATGGCTTGCGTGTCCAGGAGTATGCAAAGCCTTAAACTCTAAACTTCCTATTCTAATTATTTGTTTATGATCAACTGATATCACTTTTTCAGAGCTAATATCTTCGACACTTCCCCACAATCTACCCATCTGATCCCCATAAATTTTTGTTGCAGATGACATAAGTCTTTCAGGAGAGATAAGATGTGGAGATCCTTTGGGGTGAACATATATATTAGCCCCATTTTTTGCAAATTTCCAAGCTCCTCCAGAATGATCAAGATGAATATGGGTTACCAAAACGTTTTTTATTCTATTAATATCTATATTGATTTTATTTAGAGAGTTTTTGATATTATCATAATAAATAGATGGACCTGTTTCTATAAGAACAAGATCATCATTGTCTTTAATCAAAAAACATCCTATTGCGGCTTTTTCATTCAAAAAGTTTATATCAATAATTTTAATCATATTTACTAATATTATTTAAGTATTTATGTTATCAAAAAAATCTAAAGATATTTTTCAGGATTATATGCCAAATAATATATGTTTCGGGTGCGGCAATAATACTAAGGATGGGCTTCATATTAAGAGTTATTGGCAAGGTGAAATGGCAGAATGTATTTGGACGCCAAAAACTATTCATCAGGGATGGAGGGGTATTATGAATGGAGGTATAATTGCAACAGTTATAGATTGTCATGCAATGGGGACATCGATGGCATACGCTTATAAACACGAAAATAGATCTTTAGGTTCTTTACCTGAATATAAATATGCGACAGGCACTATGAAGATTAAGTACTTAAAACCAACACCTAATGATACAATTAAATTGAAAGCGAAAATACTTTCATATTCTGAAAAGAAAGTTCACATTTCATGTGAAGTCATATCTAAAGGAAATGTTACAGCTATTGGAGAGGTTGTGTCTTTTAGGGTATACGACAGCAGTAAAAAAGAGTCAAATCTTTTTCAGGTTTAGTTCCCTGCTGCATAAAGAATGCCTCCTAAAAGTAGCTTAATAAACCTTTCATCATGATAAGTTTCTCCTCTATGTCCTAGGCCTGTATAGAAAGATCTTCCCCCTCCAAATTCATGATACCATGTTATGGGATGATATTCTCCGTTTTTTCCTCCATCATAAGAGTCTTCTTCTAAATTAAGCAGTTCGTTTATAGAAGGATTTAAATCTTTAAAGTTGTACCATTCATCTTCAATTTCCCACGTTTTAGCAAGATGACTAGTTGATATATGATTTCTATCAATAGTTGTTATTGTTGCTGGTTGAATTTTTGGGTGATCTAAAAAGTAAGCTCCTACTAATTTTCCATACCATCCCCAATTGTATTCAGTATCGGTTGCTGAGTGAATTCCAACATAACCCTTTCCGTTTTGTATGAATTTTTTCATTCTCTCTTCTTCCTTTTCATTTAGTACATCTAAAGTTGTGCACAGAAAAATCAAAACATCACTTTTCTTTAAAACTTTGTTAGATAAATATTCTGAGCTATTTGTGTGGGTTACATTAAAGTTATTTTCTTTTCCAAGTCTTGTAATAAGCTTTACCCCTTCTTTGATAGCAGCATGGTGTACATAACCTTGCGTTTCAGTTAAGATTACAACTGAAAATTCATTTTTTTTTGACAT
>NZWZ01000012.1 GCA_002701745.1 Flammeovirgaceae bacterium | reverse complement strand
GAATATTGTAGTACTTGAAGTGTATTTAGATTTTTTAGAGTTAAACGTAAGACCCGTAACTGATCTATTATAGTCTTCACCTCCTTTAACATTCCTCCAAGAAAAAGCAGCACTAGACGGATCATTTACAAAATTCACTAGGCTAAGAGATGAAGGAATTAGAGCATTTGCTGAATTATTAAAATGAATAAGATCAATGGTATAATTTTTACTTATTTCGTAATTAATACTTCCAAAAATTCTGTTATTATCATATGTGTTATTATCTCTGTATCCATCACTTTTGATTTTATCTAGATTTAAGAATAAATTTATTTTATTAATTTTTTTTGAGAAAGATATACTATTTTGATATGTATTAAATGATCTATAAATTGATCTGAGATTAACAGTTTTATCAAGATTTTTAGAACTTTTCAATATTATATTTCCACCGAGACCGGATCCATACATACTTGAATTTGGTCCTTTATTTATCTCAATCTGATCTAAGATATCAATCCCAAAATCTTCAATTGATGTTTCTCCAACACTATTTGATAGAGGAATATTATTTAAGTATGCTTTTATTTTGTTAGTAGAGTAGGGTGATCTTGAACCCATTCCCCTAATAGTAATTCTATTAGTATTATAACCTGCTGAATGTGAATATATACCATTAATTTGATTGAGAGAGTTTATCAAAAATTCTCCTTCATTTTTTCTAAATTCTAAGTCATCTATTATTGAAATGGAAGTATTATTATTTTGTAATTTTTTTGAATAAAAATTAGAGTTGATTATAATGTCAGAAAGAATGAAACCTTTATGAGTAAGTTCTATCTCTCGATTCTGAGATTGATCTAGTTTTATTTTTTTCGTATAATACCTAAAATCATTGATTTTCAATTCAATTGGAAATAATTCTTTATCAACAAGTATTAATCCATTTTCATCTGTGAAAAATACTTTGTCTTTAGATTCAACTTTTATATTTTCAATCGGACTACTATCTATTTTATCTAAGACTTTAATGCTAAAAGATTGAGCAGATACAAATGAAGGTGTTATTAAAAAGAGTAGGTTTAATATAATTTTTTTCATCAATAAAACATATAAAGGACTATCAAAATAATTGATATGACACCTATTATATACTTAAATGATTTAAAAATGTTTAAAAGAGTTTTATTCTCAGTCATATTAGCGAATGCACCTAAAGAAAAATAGACCATCCACATTAAAAAAAATATTCCTATTATTGATGTTATTGTAAGATTCATTAATAAGTTTTTTATAAATTTAATGATCTTATGCAACACTTAGTTTCATTGTTACTTTTTTTTATGTTAATGTCCTGTTCAAATCAGGATGTACCTAAATTTTCTGGTGACTGGAAACTAGAAAGTTTAAACGCTGATGAAGAAAGTATTCCATTTCCTGAACCGGGACCAATTACCTCTTTTCGNTCTGATAANCTNGTATTTTANTATAANACACTAATGAGATATGAGNTAAAAGAATGATTCTTTAATTCTCTATGATGAGCANGCTGGTACTATCTCTAGGAGNTTTAAATATGAATTCAATAATAAAAATGAGTTTACTTTAAATTTTATNAGAAGAGTNAGGGTAGACTCTCTAGAATTTCTTGATATAAAATATAAATCTAAATGGATAAAAGTAGATTAATCTCTCTAATACTTNTTGTTATATTATTTTCTTGTCAAAATACAGTTCAAATTANTGAACTTGAAATTATTGAAGGAGAGTCATTTTATAATNGNGATAAATATTCTGGAATAGCTATAAAAAAAGATGATTTAGATAATATANGAGTTGAAGAAAAATATAATGATGGAATNAAATTTTATACTAAACTTTTTTATTCTGAAGGTNCANTACAAAGNGAATGGATTTACGGAAATTCGAAAATNACTGTAACTAGATATTATAAAAGTGGTAGAGTAGAAAGNAAGGAAANTTTTGATAAGGAGATGGTCAGAAATGGNACATCNTACNTNTATTANAAGAATGGTAATATTAAAAGTGAGTGGAATTTTAAGAACGGATTGAGAGATGGNTTACAAAAGAATTTCTTTGGTGATGGCACACTTTCNGATGAAACAGAGACAGTTAAAGGAGTCCAAAANGGTTTTATGAAAATTTACGATAGAGATGGTAAACTTCTTAAAGAAGTTTATTTTAAAGATGGATTACAAGTAAAAATCTAATTAAGTTGATACAGTTAAAATATCATTATCTCTAGTAGCTGTATAAGAATCTAAGTCACTATTTGCAGGTCCACTTACTAAGGTTCCATCATTAGTAAATATTGATGTATGACATGTACAGGTAAAATTATCATTNGAATATTTCCAGCTTGATCTGCATCCGGCATGTGGACAGCTGTTTGAAAATGCTCTTATAACATCTTGTCCTACATTTACTAATAACATTCCACCTTCATTAAATAATAACCAGCCTCCNGTTGACTTTAAAATTGAAAACGATGGATGATCTAGTTCAATTGTGTAGATATTCCCATCAACAGTAAATCCATTTTCTGAGNTATTATTTCCACTATTATCATCAGGATTGATAACGTCTTCAGTGTCATCGCAGCTTAGAAAGAATGATGAGCCTAAGCTTGCAAATAATGCAGTTGATCCTGCACTTTTTAAAAATTTTCTTCTTTTATTTTTCATAATTTAAATAACGTCAAAAATTAATTTTTGTTATTTACAAGCTTATTAGATACTGAAATTTTATAAAAAATTGAGATCTATCAGTATAATATTCTTGCTCTTTGATTAAGTTTTGATTTCCTCCAATATAAAATATAGTGAAAGGGTTTGGTGTCCATTCAAAGAGAGGTTGTAAGAAAATGGATTCGGAAAAATCATTATATTCAGCAGCAAGTCTAAGCCCAATAAATTTTGAGAATTGATATTTTGTGTCAAACCTATTTATATAGCCTTTATAATAATATTCAGTAGTATTTATTTCTTTTAATCTTGAAAAACTAAATAGGTTATTAATAGAGAGATTATTATTTAGTTGTAATCTTAATGTTGCTCTGAAATTAAATTCTTTACCTAACTCAGGATTTTCATCATTAAAAGCAACATCCTTACCAAAACTAATATTNGAATCAAATGAAATTAATTCAACAGGACTAGTAGAAAAGCCTATTCTTGTTGAACCGTAATTTGAATATTTTTTATCTAAATAATATGAGACAAAATCATAATCATGGGTAATTCCAATATTAGTGTTTCCTTTGAATGAGGCTTCAACTCTTCCGTCTAAGCTAATAACATCCAGTTGGTTATCGAAGTTATGTAACATGTCATATTTCAATGAGTAAGATATATTTCGAAGAAATCCTTCATCTCTGTAGGATGTATANGATTGAAAATATGTTAGCCATTTCCTATCATTTTTTACAGCAAAACCAACATCTGCTCTATACTTAGGGTCTATATACTTGTAGCCTAGGTACGAGTGCCAATTCTCAGTTGTTCTTGATAGTCCGACAAATACACCGTTCCCATTAAATCTTTCCCCATTTAGTCTTACAGAGTAATCATTAAAATAATCATCAGAATCTATCCAGTTATTAACCGGTTCCTCATTTAAATTTTTTATGATGTCAAACGATAATCTAATATTTTTAGTTAATTGAAATAATCCATCAACTGCAAATAAGTTACCATAACCTCCACCATCATAGTGCCTTGTTGTTGATAAAAAACCAATTTTTGAGCCGTTATTTAATAGTCTTTGGTACCTTAATACATTTACAAATGATTTTTTACCTTCTCCAAAGTATGATCTGTCTCTCCCGGCTATGAGATAAGGTGAATTATTATCTAGTGATGATAAATAAAATAATCTTGATTTCTTACCTTGGTTTAATAGTTTAAGGGCAAATACCGGATCATTTATTGATCTAGAATAGAATGGTTGTAGATCTGGATTATTAAGTTTTAAAATNTCTGTTCCCTTATTAAAAAAAGGTCTTTTTTCGGGATAGCTTAANGAAAAAGCTGAATTAGCATCAATTTGTGTTACATCTGCTTCAACTTGAGAGAANTCAGGATTAATTGCTAATTCTAAAGATAAANTNTTAGAAAGTTCAGNATTTAANCTNAGGCCAATATTATTTTTTACTTTACCATATTNAATTTTATNATCTANTGAATTGTTAGAACCTTCTATACTACTTGTTATNTAGGGAATTAGATCNAATTTCTTATCAATTTTAATATCTCTAAATAAAATATCATCTTCAAATTGACATGTTACACATGAATTATCTCTATCCTCCNTGGAAGANGATAATTCATAATCAATATATTTTCTAAAAATCTTAAATTTCCATTTTTGATTTTTCCCATTTGGAAATGGTAAAGATGAGAAAGGAATTTTCATTTCAATTTGATAGCTATTACCATTTATAGATCCTGATGACTCATATTCTAAATCGAATGAGATCTCATATCTTGACTCTTCCATAATAGAGTTAAGAACTCTCACATCCATTTGAGAACCATAAGGGTTTGATCCTATAAATAGATTATTTCTACCATCACCGTATGTGTCAATAACTATACCAATTATATCATCATTAAATATTCCAAAGTCATCTCTTTTCCTTACGGATGCTCTTACAGTTTCTCTCGTTTTNGCATCGAATCTTAGATATATGTGATAATCAGAATATAATATATATCCAGATGTTTCTACAATTGGCTTTGTATTATAACCTGGTTGTGTTTCATAATTAAGATCAATTTTAAGAGCTTTTTCCCATTCTTCTTGNTTAATAANACCATCAATTGAAATTAAATCATCAGAAATTTTTAAGGGCTCATATGTTTTTTGAGCTTGGCTATAAAAAGAAAAAAATAAAAGAAATGATAGAAAAGTGTATTGTTTCATTTTCAAAATCTGGTACGAATATAGTTTATTAAATGTTTTTCGATTAAAAAATATAAATTTGTTTATGCCGACATATTACATCACAACTTTGAACTTTGCTATTCCTTTTTTTATTACTTTAATAGCAATTGAAATATTCTTTTCTAAAGTATATAATAAAGATTATGTTATCAGAAGTATGGATACTTTATCTAGTCTATGCTCTGGTCTAACTAATATTGCAAAAGATGTTTTAGGTCTAACAATTATCATAGTTTCATATTCTTATATGGTTGATAATTTAGCTATTTTCAATATTGAATCCTCATTATTAGTTTATGTTATTGCATTTATAGGTATTGATTTTGCAGGGTATTGGGTTCATAGAATTAACCATAGTATCAACTATTTTTGGAATCATCATATTATTCATCATAGTAGTGAAGAATTTAATTTAGCATGTGCTCTAAGACAATCCATCTCAAACTTCTTTTCTATTTCATTTATTTTTCTAATTCCTACTGCATTAATAGGAGTTCCTGCAGAAGTAGTTGGTGTTCTTGCACCTCTTCATCTTTTTGCTCAGTACTGGTACCACACTAGACTTATTGGAAAGCTTGGCTTTTTAGAAAATATAATTGTCACACCTTCTCATCACAGAGTCCACCACGCTATAAATAAAGAGTATCTTGATAAAAATCTATCCCAGGTATTTATAATTTGGGATAAATTATTTGGAACATTTCAAGAAGAATTAGATGATGTCCCGCCAGTCTATGGTGTCAAAAGACCTTTAAGGTCTTGGAATCCTATAAAAATAAATTTTTCTCATCTTTTTCTACTGATAAGAGATGCCTGGCGAACTACAAACTTTATTGATAAATTTAAAATATGGTTTATGCCTACCGGTTGGAGACCAGAAGATGTTGAAAAAAAGTATCCTATTAAATCCATAGATTCGGTATATGACTATAAAAAATATTATCCAATATTATCCAAAGAATTACAGTATTGGTCGTGGTATCAATTTATAGTAGTTTTTATATTTATAATGTTCTTTATTAATAATCTACATATTATTTCTTTTACTGATGCAACTTTATTTACAGCCTTTATTTTTATTTGTATTTACAGTTTAACAAGTTTAATGGATAAAGAAAAAAATTCTTGGATTGCAGAATTTATAAAACTAACATTTGGTTTTTTGCTTTTGGTTTATACAAATAACTTTACTGAACTTGAAATGATAATACCTTTCCATGAAATTATTATTTCATCATATTTGATAATATCATTTTTAGTAGTTACCTATTTTAATAGGTACGAACTAAGATTACAAAATTAATTTTTCAAAAAAGGATATCTGTAATTTTTTGGGGTATTATAAACTTCCTTTATTGTTCTAGGAGATACCCATCTTAATAAATTAAGGTAAGAACCAGCTTTATCATTTGTACCTGAAGCTCTCCCACCACCAAAAGGCTGTTGACCTACAACAGCACCAGTAGGCTTGTCATTAATATAAAAATTTCCTGCAGAGTACTCTAAGGCATTCATAGCTTTATCAATAGCAACTTGTTCTGAAGCAAATATTGCACCAGTTAAAGCGTATGGAGATGTCTCATCTACAAGCTTTAAAGTCTTATCAAATTCCTTATCTCCATAAATATAGATACATGTTACAGGTCCAAAAACTTCTTCTACCATTAACTTATTTTTTGGATTGTTTGTAATAAAAACAGTAGGATTAATAAAATATCCCTTTGAACTATCATAATCTCCTCCAATAAGAAGTTCTAAGTCTTTATCTTTCTTACCATCTTCAATATAAGAAACTATTTTATTGAAAGCTCTCTCGTCTATTACGGCATTCATAAAATTAGAAAAGTCATCAGGGTCACCAATTTTAATAGTTTTTATTTCATCTAAAAGTTCCTTTTTTATACTTGGCCATAAAGATTTAGGTAAATAAATTCTTGATGGAGCACTACACTTTTGACCTTGAAACTCGAAACAACCTCTTATAATTGCAGTTGAAACTTCTTTTGAGTTTGCAGATTTGTGCGCAACTATAAAATCTTTTCCTCCCGTTTCACCTACAACTCTTGGATATGAATTATATAGATCAATATTTTGACCAATTTCTTTCCATAAATGTTTAAATACTCCAGTACTTCCAGTAAAGTGTAAGCCAGCAAAATCTTTATGTTTAAATATTATATCTCCTGCATCGGGGCCATCTACATAAATTATGTTTATCACTCCATCAGGAAGACCAGCCTCTTTAAATAAATCCATTATAACTTTTGCTGAATAAATTTGAGGGTAAGCAGGCTTCCAAATTACAGTATTACCCATTAGAGCAGGGCTTGCACATAAGTTTCCTGCTATAGAAGTAAAGTTGAAAGGACTTATTGCAAAGACAAAACCCTCTAAAGGTCTGTAATCTAACCTATTCCACATACCTGGTGATGATTCAGGTTGATTCTTATAAATTTCTTCCATATAAGAAGCATTGAAATTTAGGAAGTCAATAAATTCACAAGCAGCATCTATTTCCGCCTGAAAGACATTTTTTGACTGACCGAGCATTGTAGANGCATTAATTTTAGACCTGTANGGACCNGCAAGTAATTCTGCNGCTTTTAAGAATATTGAAGCTCTACTCTGCCAAGACATTGCACTCCATTCTTTCTTTGCTTTTAAGGCAGCATCAATCGCTAATTTTACATGAGATTTATCTCCTTCATAGAAGTTTCCAATATGAAGATTATGATCATGAGGTGCGGTAATTTTTATTTTATTATCAGTGGTTATTTCTTTTCCATCAATTATCATAGGTATATCTATGATCTTATTTTTCATTTCATTTAGAGTGTTTAGTAACTCTTCTTTCTCTTGAGAACCATTAACATAATCTTTTACAGGTTCGTTAATTGGAATTGGTACTTCAAAAAATGCATTATTCATAATTTTAAAAATTTATTGTTTCCAGGTTTTTATTTCAATTTTATTTCTAGCAAGTTCTCTATTTGAGTACATAATATCATATGCTTCTAGATCTTTTTTTAATTGTTCATCTTTGTCTAAAAATTCAAATATTTGATCAATTATATCTAAAGCTTCTTCTCTTAATGAATAGAATATAAATTGATCTTTATTCTCTGAGTTTAGTAAACCTGAATTTTTTAGATAATAAATATGTCTTGATGTTTTAGTTTGAGTAAAATTTAATATCATTTCAAGGTCAGAAATAGATGCTTCTTTTCTGTTTGCCAATATGTTTAAAATCCTTATCCTAGATACATCTGAAAAAGATTTAAATATTGTTTTTCCATATTCAATATTAAATTTTTTTAATCTCATTTCTGTTAAATATTGTTATTACAAACTATTCTAAATAAAAAAAACATATTTATTAAGTAATTTAGCATGTTATTTTAAAAAAGTAACATTTTAAAAATGATACTCAATAAAAAATACTTTTTAATATTTGTTGTTTTAATATCCCTGTTTTCTATTAGTGATTTGCATTCACAAGGGAGACAAAAAATTATTCAGCTATCTGGTGTAGTTGTAGGGCAAGACAGTATTTCTGGTGTTGGAGGTGTTCACATATACGTTCCAAAGGCTGGAAGGGGAACAACTTCAAATCCTTACGGTTACTTTGCAATGCCAGTTTTAGCTAATGATAGTATCATAGTAAGTGCCATCGGATATCAAAAACAAAATTTTATTATGCCAGGAGATAAGGGTGAGTCAGTTACACTATTTATTGAATTAAAACCGGATACTACAATTTTACCTGAACTTGAAATTTTTCCTTATCCTACTGAGGAATTATTTAAAAAAGCTGTTCTTGCAATTGAGTTACCTAATAGACAAGATTTAGATAACATGGAAAAATCATTAGACAAAGATCTATTGAGAAGAATGTATAATAATGAACCAATGAGTGCTAACATGAATTATAAATATTTCATGGATCAACAAATGATGGCAACTTCAACTAAATATCAACTACCATCAAACCCTTTACTGAACCCATTTGCCTGGGTGAAATTTATTAAAGCTATAAAGAATGGTGACTTCAAGAAAAAAGATTAATTACAATTAATTTCGATTATGGAGTAATCAATTACATCATTATCCATATTTATTGCATTTTGCCAATCATTACATGCCGAGTCAATCATCCCAAGATCGTAGTATATTGTTCCTCTATTTATAAGATAATTAGCATTTTCTGAATTAATTAATATTGCTGTATTAATGTCATCTAATGCTTTTCTACTATTTCCTGATAAAAAGTATGATATACCTCTCTCAAAAAACGCAATATCTTTCTGGTTATTTAAATTAATTGCAGTGTCATAATATAGAATTGATAATTCATTTTTACCAACAAATGAATATGAGTGACCCAAGTAAAAATAATGATCGTAATTTTTACTTTTATTTTTTGTTTTTAATATATCAATTGCTTTATCGTATTTCCCCTTTTCATATTTTTTAATTGCTTTCTTTAATTTGCTCTCAGATGGAAGATTAATAAATAATAAAAAAAGAAAAAATTTAATCATTGTAACTCATGTATTATTTTTTTATCTGTGTTTTTAACCACCAGTCTCTTTCTGGATTATATTTATATTTTTTTTGTAATCTTATAGATTCTTTCCTTAACTCTTTCTCTACTTTTTCATATTCTTCATCATTAATCAAATTATTCATTTCCCCAGGGTCATTAATTAAATCGTAAAGTTCATCAATATCGTTTTCTATAAAATTATCAACTAGTTTATAACGGTTTGTTCTTACAGCTAATTGGTCTGGTCCAGCATATGGCCATGCGTCATCAACATAGTATTCAAATAATATTGATTCCCTCCATTTTCTGTCTTTGTTTTTGCTAATTAAATTTACCATTGACTCTCCTTGCATGTATTTAGGCACGTTAATTCCAGCAAGATCTAAAATAGTGGGAGCAAGGTCAATATTTAAACACTGTTCATTAATTTCTGAATTTTCCTTTATTAATTTGGGGTATCTAATAATCATAGGAACTCTTATTGAATTTTCATAGGCAAGTCTTTTGTCTCTAAATGTATGCTCGCCCATAAAATAACCATTATCACTGCTGTATATAATTACTGTATTATCCAATTCACCAATTTTTTCTAGAGTTTCAATTACTTTTCCAAGTGATTCGTCTACCGCAATTAAGCTTCTTAACAATTGCATATTTTTGAATTTATTTATTGGCCACTTTTTTAAATCTAATTCCTTTGGAATTGTATCTCCTTCTTTCCATTTAAAACCAAATGTTTTTCTTCTTTGCCATTCTGGTTTTCCNTTAAATGTTTCTTTATGCATGTCATGTGGAGGCTCAGGTAGCTTTTCGTCTTTGAATAAATTTTTATGTCTTGGTGCAGGNAAATGTTTTTCATGAACNGCTTTGTGCCAAAGGTTTAAGCTAAATGGTTTACTGCTATCTCTANTGTTAACAAGCCAATCAATAGTNTTATTAGTTAAAATATCTGTGATATATCCCTCCATNTGTTTCTCAACTCCATTGTCATTTACTTCAGGATCAAAATATTTACCTTGGCCAATAAAACTAAACCAGTAGTCAAACCCAGGNCTTATGTGTTCTTTTCCTCTNTTATGTGCCATATGTATCTTTCCAATATGAGCTGTTTGATATCCATTCTGTTGTAAATGNACTGAATAAGGNGCAAATGATTCCCAATCGGGGTCAACATGTTTATTGTTTTGATTTACACCATGAATATGTGGATATGTTCCAGTTAGAAAACTTGCTCTTGATGGAGANCATATTGACTGAGTAACAAAAAANTTTTTAACATTAACACTCTCGGAAGCTAGTTTNTCAATATTNGGCGTCTTTAAGAAGGGGTATCTNTTAGAAAACCCTACNGCATCATATGGTTGATCATCAACTAAAATAAANAGGAAGTTTGGTTTTTGATCATTCTTTTGGGCATTCAATTTTATTACACTTANAAGCGACAGTAAAAAAAATAATCTAACCATATGTATTNAAAATATAAAAGTAAGCCCTCAGGTTTAGTGAACAAAAATAAATTTCATTTATAAATAAACAATATAATTAGTAGNTTTAAGTTTCATTCAAAAAATCACTTAATGGCAGAAGAGTTTAAGAAGAAAAAGGACGAGATNTANAAACTTGTAATGGAATTTGAGATGAAGATGAAGAATAATATNGACATGTATTATGATTCNGAATCTTATGAAAAAATTACAAAATGGTATATAGAAAANCATAAATTTAAAGTTGGACTTAAAGCNGTTGACTTTGCTTTATCACAACATCAGTTTTCTTCTGACTTATTAATTCAAANGGCAAATATTTTAATTGCATTGCAAAANTTTTCNGAAGCTTTAATNTCATTAGAAAGAGCTCATTCNCTNAATCCAACTGACGANAATATCTTTATAATGATTGGACAGGTAAAAATTATTCTTGCAGAATATAAGGGGGCNATATCAATTTTAAATAAAGCATTAATTTATTCAGAAAATAAGGANGANATAAATTACCAGATTGGTTTAGCATATCAAGCACAAAAAGATTTTAAAAGTGCNTCAAAATATTTTAAGAAAGCTATAGAAATAAATATTAACCATGAAAATGCTTTATATGATTTGGCATATTGTCTTGANCAAACTGGTGAGTTAGAGAATAGTGTTCATTACTACAAAAAGTTTATAGATGAAGATCCATANTCGGAATATGCATGGTANAANCTAGGTAATATNTATTTTAAATTAAAAAATTATAAGAAATCANTTGAGGCATTTGAATTTGCTATTGCTATTGATGAAGAATATTCAAGTGCATATAACAACCTAGCTGAGTCATATCTTAATCTAGAAAATTATGAATTAGCAAAAGTNAACTTTTNTAAATCTTTAGAGCTTGACGGCCCTTCTCCTGAAATTTATTCTGCAATTGGTAGAGCATATCATCATTTAGAGGATTATTCTTCCTCAATNAATTATTTTCAGAAATCAATTAAAATTGACCAGTTTTTTAAAGAATCTTATTATTGGTTAGGAAAGTCATTAGTTTCGTTAGATAAATGGTTTGANGCAATTCATTATTTTAAAAAGGCATATAAATTAAACAATGAAAATGTAGACTATATTAAATCTTTAGCTTTTGCAGAATTTAAAGTTGGAAATATGGTTTCAAGCATAGATCTATATAATAGGGCTTTAGAAATTGATCCAACAGATTATAAAACCTCATTGGACTATTCTTTTATTTACTATGAGAGTGGAGATATAGAGAAAGCAATNAAAATNATTAAAGATAGTATTGAAGAAGTCCCTGGTGAGTCTNTATTATANTATAGACTTGTTATTTATTTGATGGACTCTGGAAGGTATAAAGAATCAATAAATGTNCTTGAAAGCGCCTTGTCTCTTAATTTTGATAATCATGAGGTACTTTTTGATTTTGTTCCTAATTTTGAAACACAATCTGCATTAATTAGAGTGATTAATCAGNACAGAAAGAATGAATTACAATGAATTTTNATTTAAAAAATTTACCTGAAAGAACTAAAAAACCTAGAGAATCTGGNATNACTATGGTTATTGATAAGGGTTCTAGTTTACAAGAATGTAAAAATTTGATTGAGTCTTCAGCAAAATATATCGATTTTGTAAAATTTGGTTGGACAACTGCAAATTTTAGTGAAAATCTTGAGGAGAAAATTAAGCTATTTGAAGATTCTGATATTAATGTTTACTTTGGAGGTACTCTTTTTGAAGCTTTTGCAATTAGAGATCAATTCGAAGACTATATCAAAATCTTAAAGAAGTATAATCTAAAATATGCTGAGGTTTCTGATGGTTCAATTTTAATTCCTCATAAAAAAAAATGTGAGTATATCGAAAAATTGGCTGAATATGTCACTGTTTTTTCAGAGATTGGTTCTAAAGACGATAAGAAAATAATCCCACCTTACAAATGGATAAGACAGATGAAAGCTGAGTTAAATGCCGGATCATGGAAGGTAATTGGAGAAGCTAGAGAGTCTGGTAGTGTTGGTTTATTTAGATCTTCTGGTGAGGTAAGGCAAGGGCTAGTAGAAGAAATATTAACTGAAATACCAACAGAAAAAATATTGTGGGAGGCTCCGCTTAAATCTCAGCAAGTTTGGTTTGTGGAATTATTAGGTCAAAATGTTAATCTTGGAAATATATCTGGAAATGAAGTAATTTCACTTGAAACGATAAGGGTAGGACTAAGAGGAGATACATTTAACCAATACTTATAATGTCACTAAACAATCGATCTATTCTTTTTTTAAAAGGTATGGCTATGGGGATTTCAGATTTAATTCCTGGAATTTCTGGGGGTACAATTGCATTATTACTTGGTATTTATAAAGACTTTATCTCATCTTTAAAATCTATAAACTATAAATCATTTATTTATCTAATTAGATTAGATTTTAAGAAATTAAATAATCAATTAAACTTGTGTTTTTTATTACCGGTATTTTTTGGAATACTATCATCAATTTTTATCTTCTCATCATTAATTTCTTTTCTACTTTTAGATTATAAAGTTCTTCTTTTCTCATTTTTTTTCGGGTTAATTTTTTTTTCATCAATTAGGCTTATTTCTGATTTAAAACCAACTAATACTCTTGATTTTCTTACCGTATTTGTAGGCTTAGTTATTGGTCTGTCATTTTTTTTTGTAAGCAGTTTATCTACATCAAATAGTATTTTTTCTATTTTTTTAGCCGGCTTTATAGCTATTTCTGCTATGCTTTTACCCGGAATTTCTGGAAGTTATATTTTACTAATATTAGGTAAGTATGAATTTATGTTAGATTCTATATCCTCATTTAACTGGATTAATATTTTAATTTTTTCTTTAGGAGCTATTACTGGAATATTATCCTTTTCAAAAATGATTCACTATTTATTAAAGAATTATTATAGATCAACTATTTTTTTTCTTTCAGGTTTGATGATGGGTGCTTTAAATAAAGTTTGGCCATGGCAACTAGATAATAAAATAGTTTTACCTGAAGGAGATATCTTAATGCCTTTTATAGTATTTATTATTTCTGGAATTATTTCATACAATTTAAAATCAGAATGAGAAATTTTGGATTAATTGGTTATCCTTTAAAACATTCATTTTCAAAATCATATTTTGAAAAAAAATTTAATAATCTTAATATTAAAGATTCATCTTATACAAATTTTGAAATAAAAAATATCGAAGATTTCAAGAATATTTTTTCAAATAATACTTCATTAATAGGACTAAATGTTACTATACCTTATAAAGAAAGTGTTATGAAATTATTAGATGAAATTGATGAGGAAGCAGCAGAAATAGGTTCAGTAAATGTTATCAAATTTCAAAACAAAAAGCTTAAAGGTTTTAATACTGACTATCTTGGATTTCAAAAAAGTTTAATTGAATGGTTACCTGATTTAAATTTTTCTGCTCTCGTATTAGGTTCAGGAGGAAGTTCTAACGCGGTTTGTTATTCTCTTAAAAAATTAAAAATTCCCTATAAAATAGTTTCAAGATTTTCTGGAGTATCAAAAATATCTTATAATGAACTTTTAAAAAATGAGGATTTAATTAACTATAAGCTAATTATAAATACTACACCACTTGGGATGTATCCTAATATTGACTCAATACCTAATTTAAATTTTGATCAACTAACATCTCATCATTATGTTTTTGATTTAGTATATAATCCTGAAGAGACAAAACTTTTATCTACTTCTAAGAGTAAAGGATCTAAAATAAAAAATGGATATGATATGCTTGTAAATCAAGCAGAGTTATCATGGGAAATTTGGAATAAATAAAAATTTATATTTTGAAATTTGATTTACATTCTCAGTTCTCTCCGAAGGGAGATCAACCAAAAGCAATTAAAGAATTAGTTGATGGTTTAAATGGTAAACAAAAAAATCAGGTATTACTTGGGGTCACTGGATCTGGAAAAACCTTTACCATGGCCAATGTCATTAATCAAACTAACAAACCAACTTTAATAATATCTCACAATAAAACTTTAGCAGCTCAATTATATGGTGAATTAAAAAATTTTTTTCCAAACAATTCTGTGGAATATTTTATATCATATTATGATTACTATCAACCAGAGGCTTATATACCTAGTTCTAATGTTTATATTGAAAAGGATCTCTCGATAAATGAACAAATTGAAAAATTAAGGTTAAGCGCGACATCAGCCTTGCTTTCAGGTAGAGATGATGTGATAGTTGTTGCATCAGTATCATGCATATATGGTATTGGAAATCCAGATGATTTTGGGAAAAATATTATTGAAGTTAAAATCGGACAAAAAGTTAATTTAAAAGAATTTCTATTTTCTTTAGTAGANATTCTTTATGAAAGATCTCACGATCAGGATTTTAAAAGNGGAACNTTCAGNTTAAAAGGTGATACTCTTGATATTTATTTAGCATANGCAGATTTTATAGTAAGAATTATATTTTGGGATGATGAAATTGAATCAATTCAAAAGGTNGATCCAAATTCTGGAAAAACAATTTCTAATGAGGATTACATTAAAATATATCCNGCAAATCTATTTGTGACATCAAANGAAACTATAGANATNGCTCTTGAAGAGATAGAAGAAGACTTAGATAAACAAATTAATTTTTTTGAGAAAGAGGGAAANTTTAGTGAAGCCAAACGAATTAAAGAAAGGACAGAATTTGATATGGAGATGATTAGTGAAATTGGATACTGTTCAGGAGTTGAAAATTATTCTAGATATTTTGATAGAAGGGATCCTGGTAAAAGACCTTTTTGTTTAATTGATTATTTCCCTGATGATTTCTTAATGTTCATTGATGAGAGTCATGTGACTATACCTCAGATCAGAGCAATGTGGGGAGGAGATAGGTCAAGAAAAATGAATTTAGTTGATTATGGATTTAGACTTCCATCAGCTTTAGATAATAGGCCATTAAATTTTCAGGAGTTTGAATCTTTAATAGATAAAGTAGTTTTTGTNGGAGCTACTCCTTCAGACTATGAATTATCAAGTTCTGAGGGAATTATAATTGAACAGATTATTCGACCTACTGGNTTACTTGATCCACCAATTGAAGTNAGAAAAACTGAAAATCAAATAGATGATATAATTAATGAAGTTCATAATAGAATTAAAGTTCAGGAAAGAATACTGATTACAACTCTGACAAAAAGAATGTCTGAAGAATTGACGAAATATTTACATAATAATGGTATTAAAGCAAGATATATGCACTCTGAAATTGATTCTTTAGAAAGAGTTAATATTTTGAGAGATTTAAGGCTTGGTAATTTTGATGTCTTAGTTGGTGTCAACTTACTTAGAGAGGGATTAGATCTTCCTGAAGTATCTTTAGTAATAATTTTAGATGCTGATAAAGAGGGGTTTTTGAGAAATGAAAAATCTTTAATTCAGACTGTTGGTAGGGCCGCTAGAAATGTTAATGGTTTTGTTATTATGTATGCTGATAAAGTAACTAAATCAATGAAGTCTACAATTGATGAAACAAATAGAAGAAGAAAAATTCAAGATGCTTACAACAAGAAAAATAATGTTATTCCTAAAACTGTGAATAAGTCTAAAGAAAATATTTTAGCTCAAACTACAGTTGCTAATGAGAAGGAAACTATTAATAAATTTGTTTCAAATCTTGAGATTGATCCAGTAATCAAAAATATGTCAGTAGATGAAATTAAGAAAATTATTGAAAAAAATTCATCTGAGATGAATAAGGCTGCAGATAAACTGGATTTCTATGAGGCTGCTAGATTGAGAGATGAAAATATAGAGTTACAAAAAATATTAGAAAATAAATCATAGAGATGGTAAGCTCCATCCATTATTATATTTTGGTATAATAAGATTATTAGCTGTAGAATTATCAAAATTATTCTTCTCTTTATTCCATTTGATTTTTGATCCGCTTCTAAAAGCAACATTACCCATATGAGCAACTTTTGAAACTTGACTGCCACTTTCTATCCCACAGTTTAAAATTGAAGGGTCATTTTTTTTAATACTATCAACAAAGTTTTCTGTATGTAAATCAAGTGCGTTACCATATTTTTTTCGAACTTGATCCCAGTTAAAAGTAGTTCTTGGGACTTCTTCGATGAATAAATCTCCGCCATTGCGGTGATCTTTTTCTGGGATTACTTCCCATCCAGTCCTATTAACAACAATAGTTCCTTTACTTCCAATAAATGCTATGCCTTCACTAAGTCCATAATTCCCGCCATCGATACCATTAGCGTGTTCCCATAACATTGTAAAATCTTTATATTCATATATAGTTTGAAGCGAATCTGGCGTCTCTGTATCTTGATTAGGATAGGCAAACTTACCTCCAGCAGCTGAAATTGATAATGGGTTTTTAGCATTCATTCCCCAAAGTGCTATATCAATTTCGTGAACTCCCCAGTCAGTCATTAGACCACCAGCATAATCCCAGTACCATCTAAAACTTCCATGGAATCTGTTTTGATTAAATTTTCTTAAGGGTGCAGGACCTAACCACATACTATAGTCTACACCTTTGGGTGCATCAGTATCTTTAAAGTTATCTACCCATCCGTACCAACCCATGTAAGCCCATACCTTAACTAATCTTACTTTTCCAATTTTACCTGACCATAAATAATCCATAGCTTCTTTATATTGCCCGCCACTTCTCTGCCATTGACCTACTTGAACACATTTTTTAGCTTCTAATGAAGCTTTTAACATTATGTCAGCTTCCTCAATTGAATTTGAAATAGGTTTCTCACAATATATATGTTTATCAGCGCTAAGAGCATCCACTAAATTTAGGCAATGCCAGTGATCAGGTGTTCCAATAACTACGGCATCAATGTCTTTATTATCTAATAATTTCCTGTAATCTTTATAGATCTTTGGTTTTTTTCCAGTTATATCTTTAACATTTTCTGATCTTTCTTTAAGAACTGTATCATCAATATCACAAAGAGCTATGCAGTCAGTCTCACTATTTTTTAATATTGATGCCATGTCACTCCATCCCATTCCCTTACAACCAATTACACCAAAATTAATTTTATCATTAGATGATATTTTGTATCTATTATTTGCAATTAACTCAAGAGGAGTATTAAAAAGAAGCTGAGATCCTAATCCAATTTTTGCAGCATTTTTGATAAATCCTCTTCTGTCATCCATTTTTAATTACTTTAATCTATTATTTACTTCTTCCCAATTTAAAACATTAAAGAAAGCATCTATATACTCAACTCTTTTATTTTGATAGTTTAGGTAATAAGCATGTTCCCACACGTCGATACCCATCAAAATATTACTAGAGTCGTTACAAATGCCTGGCATCAAAGGATTATCTTGATTAGCAGTAGAGCATACTTCAAGATGATCATCTACTTGACATAACCATGCCCACCCTGAGCCAAATCTAGTCATTGCTGCAGTTTTAAATTTTTCTTTGAAATTATTGAAATCCCCAAAACTTGAGTTTATCATATCTTTCACTTTTCCTGTTGGGTCTCCACCACCATTTGGAGATAGAATTTCCCAGAATAATGAATGATTATAGTGACCGCCACCATTGTTTCTTACAGCTACATTATCTGAATGTTTTTTACATAAATCCTCTATCGATAATCCTTCAAGATTAGAATTTTCAATAGCATTATTTAGATTAGTGATGTAAAGGTTATGATGTCTCTTATGGTGAATCTCCATGGTTGTAGAATCTATGTGAGGTTCTAGAGCATTGTGATCATAAGGTAAATCTGGTAAAGTGAATGACATATTTATTTTGTTTTAATTAAAATTAATAATTNTTGAATTTAAGAATTTTACTTTAAATACTGAAGGTTCAGCTTCTTAATTTAAAGAAAAAAGATTCTAATAGATTTTTTGACTCAGATTCNAGAATATTTGAGATAATNATCAGTTTTTTATTTAACTCTTCCTTNGATCTCCTTAAATAGCCTTTCTCTTTGTCNTCAAGGGCATAAACCACCTTTTTTATTTTNGANAGNTGTATAGCTCCACTGCACATCATACANGGTTCTAGGGTGACATAAAGTTCNCANTCATTTAAGTATTTNCTTCCTAGTTTATTTTGTGCAGAAGTAATTGCTATCATTTCNGCATGTGCCGTNGCATCATTTAATTTCTGGGACTGATTATGACCTTTACTAATGACTTTATTATTATGAACAACTACAGCTCCAATNGGTATTTCNTCTTCTTCGTANGCAGATTCGGCTTCTTTAAGAGCCATTTTCATAAAATATTCNTGATTGTTTTTTAATATGTTCATTANCCNTGTAAGATTATAAAAAAAATTCATGCATTCTTTATAATTCTATTAATTTTGTTTAAAATCATTAAGGATGTTAAGAACACATAATTGTGGAGAGTTAAGAAAAAAAGATACTAAATCTAACGTTATTTTATCTGGCTGGGCTCATAAAATTAGAGATAAAGGAAAAGTAGTTTGGATTGATATTAGAGATAGATACGGAATTACTCAATTAATTTTTGAAGAAGAATTCTCTGGGAAAAATACTTTTGAATTAGCAAAAAAATGTGGACGAGAATATGTAATTAAAATTAAAGGAGAGGTTTCTGAAAGGCTTTCAAAAAATCCACATATTGATACTGGAGATATTGAAATAAAAGTTTCTGAAATAGAATACTTAAATAAGTCTGATGTTCCTCCTTTTACAATTGAAGATGAAACTGACGGAGGAGAAGAGTTAAGAATGAAGTATCGATATCTAGATCTAAGGAGATCTCCTCTTCAAAAAAATATTAAACTAAGGCATAGCTTAATGCAAGAGACAAGAAACTATCTCAATTCCAAAAATTTTCTTGAAATTGAAACTCCTGTACTAATTAAGTCTACACCGGAGGGAGCAAGAGATTTTGTAGTTCCATCTAGAATGAATATAGGAGAATTCTATGCTCTACCTCAATCCCCACAGACATTTAAACAACTACTTATGGTCTCTGGATTTGATAAGTATTATCAGTTAGTAAAATGTTTTAGAGATGAAGATTTAAGAGCAGATAGACAACCAGAATTTACACAAATAGATTGTGAGATGTCTTTCGTAGATAGGGAAGATGTTTTAGAAAACTTTGGTGGTCTCATCACACATTTATTTAAAAAAATATTAAATAAGGATTTAGGTGAAATCTCTATTATGGAGTATGTTGAAGCAATTAAATATTATGGTTCCGATAAACCCGATTTAAGATTCGGAATGAAATTCAATGATATTACTTCAATAGCTAAGGGAAAAGGTTTTAAGGTATTTGATGACTCTGAGGTAGTTCTATCAATTAATGTTGAAGGGTGTAGTAATTTTTCAAGAAAGCAAATAGATGAACTTACTGAATTTGTAAAAACACCTCAGATTGGCTCTAAAGGTTTAGTATATATTAAAAATAATGAAGATAGTACTTTAAAATCTTCAGTTGATAAATTCTATTCCTCTGAGGATTTAAAAGTAATTGCTAGTGAAAATAATTCTAATCCTTCTGATTTAATTCTAATTTTAGCAGGTGAGAAGAAGCAAACCTTTTCTGCTATGTCATCACTAAGACTACTTATGGGTGATAAATTAAAGCTAAGAGACCCAGAAGTATTCAAACCTGTTTGGGTTGTTAATTTTCCATTAGTTTCATGGGATGAAGAATCAAGAAGATATCATGCTATGCATCATCCTTTTACATCTCCAATTAAAGAAGATATTGATCTTCTTAACTCGAGCCCAGAAAAAGTTAGAGCTAATGCGTATGACCTTGTAATTAATGGAGTTGAAATAGGAGGGGGATCAATTAGAATTCATGACAGGCTTCTCCAAGAGAAGGTTTTTGAGATATTAGGTTTTACAAAAGATGAATCAAATAATCAATTTGGATTCCTACTTAATGCATTTAAATATGGTACACCACCTCATGGAGGTATAGCCTTTGGATTTGATAGACTTTGTGCACTCTTTAGTGGTAAAGAATCTATAAGAGATTTTATTGCATTTCCTAAGAACACATCTGGTAGAGATGTTATGATAAATTCACCATCTCAAATTGATAAAGATCAACTTAAAGAATTAGGGTTATAAATAATTTTATTTTCTCTGAATATTTTCAAATAATAGTTTTTCCCATCCTGGTGTATTGCTTTTCTCTTCGTCAACAATTTTCTTAACATCTTCTAATAGCTCTTTAGCATCAAAAATTATACCGTCTTTTATAGTTTTTGATACTCCACCAACCCTGATCACCTCATTATTTTCAAGTTTGATGTCTCCAGTAGCATATAAATACTTAAGATTTTTCAGAGGATTTTGATCCATTATTATTAAATCAGCAAGTTTTCCAGTTTCAACAGATCCAATTTGATCTTCCATTCCGATAGCCTCTGCCGCATGTAGGGTAGCAGCTCTAATCACCTCCATTGGATGAAATCCTGCTTCTCTTAATAACTCTAATTCTTGGACATAACCAAATCCATAAAGGTTATACATATACCCTGAATCTGCACCAGCAGTAACTCTACCACCTCTATTCTTGTACTCATTTATAAAAGTCATCCATAACTTATAATTTTCTTTCCATTCTGTCTCTAGTTCTGAGCCCCAGTCATAATAAGCTGCGGCATGAGAATCTCTGGCTGGAAGGAAGAACTTAAGAAGCTTAGGTCTTGTATAATCTTTATGCCATGGCAGGCTACTTGCTCTCTGTACATCTCTAAATACACTGTATGGCACAAAAGTTACATCAATTGTGAAATCTAATGATATTAATTCATTCATAACATCATTCCATTTTTTAGAATATGGTTCAGCAGCCTGTTTCCAAAGTTTTCCAGCTTCTTCAAATCTATGACCTTCATTCATATAATTATATTCAACAGGATAATTTTGAACAGTTTTGTCTTCAAACAAGGCTTCTGGTAGACCGTACCAATGTTCCATAGTAGTTAAACCATTTCTTGCTGTTTCTAGCACATTCATTTCAGCAACATCCATTTGTGCATGGTGACATGCTGACCTTAATCCTAATCTCTTGTTTTCTTGAAGTGCAGCTTTAAATATATCAGGTCTAGAACCAAAAAATTTAATTCCATCAGCTCCCCTATCAGCATTCTTTCTTACCCAATTGACAGCTTCTTCAGGAGTATTTATTCCATTTTTTGCTCCTTGACCGAAACTTGTATACGCTAAAATTCTTGGGGCTGTAATACTATTTTTTTTACTTTCCTCTTTCTGATGGAGAACCCAATCAAGTCCTTGACCGCATGAAGGATCTCTTATAGTAGTTATTCCGTGTGCCATCCATAATTTAAATACATATTCAGCAGTACCTTCTCTTTGTGAGGAAATATGACCATGCATATCAATTAGTCCAGGGAGAACATATTTTCCATGCGCATCAATTTCTTTAGCTCCCGGTTTTGCTACAGGTCTTCTGCTTTCTTTAATTTCAAGACCCGGATAGCCAACATTTCTTATACTTTTAATAATATTTTTTTCAATTACAATGTCAACTGGACCGGTTGGAGGAGCTCCATTTCCATTAATAATTGTTGCACCCCTTATAATTAATTGATTAAAAGGTCCTTCACCTCTAAATCTTTCAGGAGCTTTTTCTATCTGACCAAAAGAATAGTTGCTTATAATAAGGAAAATAATAAGTATAGTTTTTTTCATTGTATTAGGATAATATTGGAACTAAATTTATTTAATATAAAATTTATAAATTAAAATTAAAAGTAATGGCACTNACTTATTCCCAAATGNTACCTTTAGGTACAGAGCTACCAAAATTTAAACTGGTAAATGTATTGACTGATGAATTATATTCTACTGAAAACTTNACATCTGAAAAAAATACAGTAGTTATGATTATTTGNAATCATTGTCCTTATGTAATTCATTATCATGATGAAATNAAAAAAATAATTAATGANTATAATGGCATAAGATTTATTGCAATTAGCTCAAACGATATCGAAAATTATCCTCAGGATTCNCCAGAGAAAATGAAACTATTATTTCAAGACTTAGGAATTTCCATTCCATANTTATTTGATGAAACCCAGGAAATTGCAAAATTATTTAAGGCAGAATGTACTCCAGAATTTTATTTATTTAATAAAGAAAGAGCATTGGTATATAGAGGTAGGCTAGATTCTTCATCTCCTGGAAACTCAGATGAAGTNGACGGCAGNGATTTAAGAAAAGCTATTGATTTAACTCTTGATAATAAAGATGTAAAATTTGATCAGTTNCCTAGTATGGGGTGTAACATAAAATGGAAGTAAAAATGAATCAATTTTTAATTNTTCATTTAGATAAAAAATATCTATAATTGCTTTCTATTTTACAAAAAANGCAGATTATGGAAGGAAATAAAATTAAATATTCAGATGGAAACATGGTCGTCCCAAATGACCCAATAATACCTTTTATTGAAGGNGATGGAATCGGTGTTGATATCTGGCCCGCAAGTAAGTTGGTACTTGACTCAGCAGTAGAAAAAGCATANTCTGGTGAGAAAAAAATTATTTGGAAAGAAGTTTTAGCTGGAGAGAAAGCTTATAATCAAACGGGAGAGTGGTTGCCCCAAGAAACTTTAGATGTATTCAANGAATACCTAGTTGGTATTAAAGGNCCNCTTACGACTCCAGTTGGAGGTGGAATAACGTCCCTNAATGTAGCACTNAGACAAAAGCTTGACTTATTTGCTTGNGTCAGACCTGTAAGATGGTTTAATGGAACTCCATCACCTGTTAAAAANCCTTCNACCACTGATATGGTAATTTTCAGAGAAAATACTGAAGATATTTATGCTGGAATTGAGTTTGAAAACGGTAGCGATGAAAATNAAAAAATTAAGGAGATCCTNAGAGAAAANTTTGCAGATAGATTTAATAAAATAAGATTTCCNGAAACAGTTGGGTTAGGCATTAAGCCAATTTCAGTAGAAGGAACATATCGATTAGTAAGATCTGCAATTCAGTATGCTATNAAACAGAATAGAAGTTCTGTCACTNTAGTCCATAAAGGAAATATAATGAAGTACACNGAAGGTGCNTTNAGAGATTGGGGATATAAAATTGCGAAAGAGGANTTTGGAGCTGTAGATTATGAAGGTGGACCNTGGCAAGTTATTAAAAATGGTTCTCACGAAATAATTATTAAAGATGTTATAGCTGACGCTTTCCTNCAACAAATTTTGCTNAGGCCGAAAGAATACTCAGTAATAGCAACTATGAATCTTAATGGAGATTATATTTCTGATGCTTTAGCTGCTATTGTAGGTGGTATTGGAATTGCCCCAGGAGCAAATATTAATTATCAAACTGGTCATGCTATATTTGAAGCAACTCANGGAACAGCGCCTAAATATGCAGGNCAAAATAAAGTAAATCCAGGTTCAGTTATTCTTTCAGGTTCAATGATGCTNGAGCATTTAGGTTGGAATGAAGCTAAAGATTTAATTCATAAGGGATTAACAAAATCTATNGAATCAGGTAAAGTCACTTATGACTTTGAAAGATTGATGGATAATGCTACNCTTCTTTCATGTTCTGACTTTGCTCAGGAAATTGTGAACAATATGTAACTNNATNANTNATGGNAAAAGATAAAGTATATGTATTTGACACTACCCTNAGAGATGGTGAACAAGTTCCAGGATGTCAGTTAAATACTGATGAAAAGATTGAAATTGCNCTGGATCTTGAGTCATTAGGAGTTGATATNATTGANGCTGGTTTTCCAATTTCTAGCCCGGGTGATTTTAATTCTGTATCTGAGATATCCAAAGTAGTAAAAAAACCCATTATTTGTGCATTATCGAGAGCTGTTATTTCTGATATTGATATGGCTAACTTAGCCTTAAAAAATGCAAAAAGAAAAAGAATACACACTGGTATTGGAGCCTCTGACATTCATATTAAACATAAATTTAATTCNACAAGAGAAAAAATTTTAGAGCAAGCTGTAGCTGCTGTCAAATATTCAAAAAAGTTCTTTGAGGATGTTGAATTTTATCCTGAGGACGCAGGANGGGCTGATCAAGATTTTTTATGTAAGATGGTAGAAGAAGTCATAAAAGCTGGAGCTACAGTTATTAATATNGCAGANACTACTGGTTATAACTTACCAGAGATGTACGGTAAAAAAATAAATTATTTAATGAATAACGTNCCAAATGTTGATAAAGCAATTATCTCTGTTCATTGTCATAATGATCTTGGTTTAGCAACTGCTAATTCTATTGCAGGACTACAAAATGGNGCTAGGCAATTTGAAGCTACTATTAATGGAATAGGAGAGAGGGCAGGAAATACATCTCTTGAGGAAGTGGTAATGGCACTTAAAGCTCATCCTGATTTAAATTTAGATACAAGTATTATTACTAAAAATATTGTTCCGATTAGTAAGAANGTAAGTAGATTAATGAATATGCCTACTCAAAGAAATAAAGCAATCGTTGGAGCNAACGCTTTTGCTCATTCATCGGGTATNCATCAAGATGGTTTTTTGAAAAATAGAGAAAATTATGAAATAATAAACCCAGAAGATGTAGGTCTNAAAGCTTCTTCAATAGANTTAACTGCAAGAAGTGGGAGGGCTGCTTTAAAGCATAGACTTAAATTACTTGGNTTTAGTTTCTCCAAAGTTGAGTTAGAAACTATATACATAAAATTCATTGAAATGGCTGATGAGAAAAAGCTGCTTCATGATGAAGATCTTTATGAGTTAATGAAAAAGTATAACTAATGGGAAAAACCCTTTTTGAAAAAGTTTGGGATAATCANGTTNTTGACTCTATCCCTAATGGTCCTAGTATAATTTATATTGATAAGCATCTCATTCATGAAGTTACAAGTCCTCAAGCTTTTGCTGGATTAAANAAAAGAAATATAAAAGTTTTTAGACCAGATAAAACTATAGCAACAGCTGATCATAATGTNCCAACCACNAATCAACATTTACCAATACAAGANGCATTATCTAGAAACCAAGTAGAGACACTTAATAAAAATTGTANAGAACACGGTGTTGAATTATATGGTTTAGGTCATAANTATCAAGGTATTGTNCATGTTATAGGTCCCGAGTTAGGGATCACACAACCTGGAATGACTATAGTTTGTGGNGATAGTCATACNTCTACCCATGGTGCTTTTGGTTCTATAGCATTTGGAATTGGAACTAGTGAGGTTGAAATGGTTTTGNCAACACAGTGTTTATTACAAAATAAACCTAAAACAATGTTAATTGAGATTNATGGNGAACTAAATGAGGGTGTNTATTCAAAAGATATTATTCTATATATAATTTCTAAAATTACAGCTTCTGGAGGGACAGGTTATTTTGTCGAGTATTCTGGTNCTGCNATACGTTCTCTTTCTATGGAGGCACGTATGACTATTTGTAATATGAGTATAGAGATGGGNGCAAGAGGTGGAATGATAGCACCCGATGAGATNACTTTTGATTATATAAAAGGAAAAAAGTTTTCCCCTCAAGGTGATGAATTTGATGCTTCAGTAAAAAAATGGAAACAANTNAAATCCGATAATGACGCTAAATATGATAAGGTAATTAAGTTTGATGCTAAAGATATTGAACCAATGATTACTTATGGTACTAATCCTGGTATGGGAATTAAGATTAAAGATTATATTCCAGATAGTGCATTAAATACTTCATCTGAATCATTTAATAAATCTTTAGACTATATGGGCTTAAAATCAGGANAAAAGTTAATTGATAAAAAAATTGATTATGTATTTATAGGNTCATGTACTAATTCAAGGATTGAAGATNTAAGAATTGCCTCTAACATAGTTAAAGGTAAGAAAAAGTCNGATCAAGTTAATGCCTGGGTTATTCCAGGATCAAAATCGGTAGAAAAAATTGCAATTGAAGAAGGTTTAGATAAAATATTTAATGAAGCGGGTTTCGAATTTAGGCAGCCTGGATGTTCAGCTTGTCTTGCAATGAATGAAGATAAAATTCCACAAGGTAAATATTGTGTTTCTACATCGAATAGGAATTTTGAGGGAAGACAGGGTCCTGGTTCNAGAACTTTTTTGGCTAGCCCAGCAACTGCAGCTTTGACAGCACTTAATGGCTTTATAACTGATATAAGAGATTATAATTAATATGGAAAAATTTATAAAATTTGACTCTACTATAATGCCACTCAATATTGAGAATATTGATACNGATCAAATCATACCCGCTAGATTTTTAAAAGCTGTNACTAGGGATGGTTTTGGTGATAATTTATTTAGAGATTGGAGATATGACAATAATGATAATTTAATTGAAAACTTTAATTTGAATAGNATTAATAATGATTCTAAAATTCTTCTCGCAGGAAGAAATTTTGGATGTGGTTCAAGTAGAGAACATGCAGCTTGGGCAATATACGANTATGGATTTAGAGTTGTTGTAAGTAGTTTTTTTGCAGATATTTTTAGAAATAATGCTCTTAATAACGGACTTTTAGTAATTCAGCTTAGTCAGAATAAAATTGATCAAATTTTTGATAAAGTTTCAAATGATATTAATACTGTATTTTCAGTTGATCTAAATGATCAAAAGTTTTACTCATCAGATGGAANAATTGATGAAGAATTTGAAATTAATGAGTATAATAAAACNTGTCTAATTAATGGGTATGATAATATTGATTATTTATTAAGTGTTAAGGATAAAATTTTAAAATTTGAATCTAATCTGAAATGAAAGTATATAATATAGCAGTTTTGGAGGGTGATGGAATAGGTCCTGAAGTGATGAAAGAAGCTTTAAAATTATTNGATGTAATTTCTAAAAAAAATAATGTAAAGTTTGATTGCNTTAANGGATTAGTTGGTGCTGCTGCAATAGACAAAGAAGGTCACCCATTTCCTAATTCAACAAAAAATATTTGTAATAATTCAGATGCGATATTATTTGGTGCTATTGGTGATCCTAAGTATGANAATGATCCTAAAGCAAAAATTAGACCTGAGGATGGACTACTTGAGATGCGGAANTTTTTGGGCTTATACGCAAATGTCAGACCTGTTATAACATATGANTCTCTTTTGGATTCTTCTCCACTAAAAAAAGAAATTGTATCTGGAACTAACTTTGTTGTTTATAGNGAGTTAACCGGAGGNATATATTTTGGTGAAAAATCAATTTCAGATGATAGAAAATCTGCTTATGATACCTGTTCNTATAGTNTTGATGAAATTGAGAGAATTTCTCATTTAGCGTTTAAAGAAGCAAGAAAAAGAAAAAAAGAATTGACTTTAGTTGATAAGGCAAATGTATTAGAAACATCAAGATTATGGAGAGAGGTCGTTCAAAAAATTTCTAACGATTATCCAGATATTGACGTTTCATATCTTTTTGTTGATAATGCTGCAATGAAAATAATTACTAATCCTAAAGATTTTGACGTTATTTTAACTGAAAATATGTTTGGAGATATTATAACAGATGAAGCATCTGTTATAACTGGTTCATTAGGAATGTTACCTTCCGCTTCAATTGGAGATAAAATATCTTTATTTGAACCAATTCACGGATCTTATCCTCAAGCTGTAGGAAAAGGCATTGCAAACCCAATGGCTATGATTCTATCATTAGCTATGATGTTAGATTTATCATTTAATTTAAAAAAAGAGTCAGAAATTATTTTAAAATCTATAGAAGATGCTTTAAGTGAAAACTTTGTCACAATTGATATTGATAGTAAAAATTATCATACAACAAGTGAAGTTGGTGATTGGCTATCAAAAAGAGTATCTGAGTATTTAAGTTAGTTTTAACTTTTCTTAATAAATGTTTTTTTG
>NZWZ01000011.1 GCA_002701745.1 Flammeovirgaceae bacterium | reverse complement strand
TGGTTATATGAGGGTGGGATAAAAATTCCACAACTAATTAAGTTACCCGGAAATATTGAGAAGGAAATAGTGGATGATATAACAGTTTCATATGATCTTTTTCCAACTATTCTAGATGTTGCAGGGATAAAAAATGAAAACAAAATTGATGGAATAAGCCTGATTCCTAGATTATTAGAAAAATCTAAAATTGATAGAGAAAATCTTTATTGGCATTTTCCTCATTACCATGGTAGTTTATGGAAGCCCGGTTCTGCTATACGATCAGGTGACTGGAAACTAATTTTCGATTACGAGTCTAATGAAGCTAAATTATTTGATCTAAAAGAAGATCCTAGTGAATTAAATGATATCTCAAATTTATTTAATGAGGAAAAGGAAAGATTAATTGTAGAATTAGAAAAAATGAAGAAAGAAACAAATGCAAATTCTGTTTCAATTAATAATTGAGAATAATTTGTGGGTGATACTGGATTCGAACCAGTGACCCCTGCCCTGTCAAGGCAGTGCTCTGAACCAACTGAGCTAATCACCCATTTGTTAAAAATAATTAAAAAACATAAGTAAAATCATTGAATATATTAGTTTCAGTATTTTTGTCATATGAACAAAAGAAATTTTACAATAATTATTGCCTTATTGATACTTTCATTGGTATCGATACTTTTTGTTCAATTCAATTGGATATCGGATCTCAACAGATTAAATGAAGATAGATTTAAGCAAGATGTTCAACACGTTTTGTATATGATTAATGAGAGGCTGGAGGAAAAAGAGATAATCAATTTAACTAAAGATAATTTAGAGGCAACCCTTAAAATTAGAAGAAGCAATGATAGAGGAGGAATAGAGCTTATAGAGTCCACATTCAATAAAGAAACTATAGACTCGAGTAAGTTTATTTCTTCAAAAAACTCATTTCAGTTCGATATAGAGTCTGGAGATCGCGATGATACAGATATCAATTCAAATATTAATGCTTCTATTCAGATCGAAGACATGGAGGATTTAACATTAGACACCGCAATTCAAAGTCAAATCAATAAGATTTTAGACAGATCAGAAATGATACAAATCATTTTAAATAAGCTTTTAACTAATGACAGGACTATTACATCTGATTTTGATATAAATTTTTTGAATAAGATGATAATGGTTAATCTATCCCAAATGAATTTAGATCTTGATTATGAGTTTTTAATATATAATAATGAAGAAAATAAAATAGAGTTATCAAGTGCTGAGAACCCTGAAATATTGAAGTCAGAATTTAAAATAAATCTTTTTCAAAATGACTTAATGGACTCAAACTTAGATCTATATTTATATTTTCCAAATCAACGTCAGTATATTCAAGAAAGCAATTTTTTTAATATTATAATCTCTGGTGTTTTCTTAGTAGTAATTGGATTATGTTTTTATTATGTGATTTTAAAAGTGTTCGACTTGAAAAAATTATCGGAGACTAAAAATGAGTTTATAGACAATATGACTCATGAACTAAAGACTCCAATTTCAACTATCTCTCTTGCGTGTGAAGCCTTATTAGATAAAGAAATTACTAATAAAGATTCTAAAGAAAATTATGTAAAAATTATTAATGATGAAAACAGAAGATTAGGAGGTCAAGTTGAAAAGGTTTTAAGCATTGCTAAAACAGAGAAAAAAAATTATGAAATAGATTTTGATAAATTAGATATTCATAAAATTATTAATGATTCTATTAAGATAAATCAATTTAAGATTGAGAAAAGAGAAGGTAAAATACTGCAAAATTTAAAGGCAGTAAATTCTGTTATTTCTGGAAATTATGACCATTTGCTAAATGTATTTAATAA
Source organism: Flammeovirgaceae bacterium (assembly GCA_002701745.1). Taxonomy (GTDB): domain Bacteria; phylum Bacteroidota; class Bacteroidia; order Cytophagales; family MED-G16; genus MED-G16. Next base: position 29,417 of record NZWZ01000011.1, on the reverse strand, counting down.
TTTAATTGAAAATGCCAATAAATATTCACTTGATATTCCTCACATTGAAATAAGTACAGAAAATAAAAATGATAAACTATTCGTTATAGTATCAGATAGAGGTATTGGAATAAGAAAAAGTAATCTTGATAAAATTTTTGATAAATTTTATAGAGAACCGCAAGGTAATATTCATAACGTAAAAGGTTTTGGTTTAGGATTATCTTATGTTAGAAATATTGTAGTAAAACATAATGCAACTATTAAGGTTGAAAGTCAACTAAATAAAGGAACTAAATTTGAAATCAGCTTTAAAAATATAATATGAATAAAATAAAAATACTTATAGTTGAAGATGACCCTAATCTTGGAAAAATTCTTCTAGAATATTTAGAAGCAAAAAACTTTGAGATAAGTTTAGCTGTTGATGGAGAAGATGGATTAGATAAATTTTTAAATAATTCCTGGGACATATTATTATTGGATGTGATGATGCCAAAAAAAGATGGTTTTTCTTTAGCTAGAGATATCAGAAAAGTTGATCAAAATATTCCTATTATTTTCCTCACCGCAAAATCTCAAAAGGATAATGTTATAAAGGCATTTAAGCTTGGAGCAGATGACTATTTAACAAAACCTTTTAGTATTGAAGAGTTGCTAGCAAGAATTGAGGCTATTTTGAAAAGAGTTCCTGAAAAAGATTCAAAAGAATTACCTGAGGAATTTAGTCTAGGTTCATATTCATATCTACACAATCAGAATTTATTGATCGATAAGGATAACAAAAAATATTCTTTGACTACAAAAGAAAATGAGCTTCTGAAATTGTTTTGTATTAATGTGAACAATAAGGTTGAGAGAAATGCAGCCTTAATAAAAATATGGGGAGATGATTCATATTATAATGCTCGAAGTATGGATGTTTACATAGCTAAACTTAGAAAATATTTAAAATCAGATTCTAAAATTGAAATTAAAACAATCCATGGCCATGGATTTAAGTTGTTGATTTTAGATTAATTGTTTGCTTTTAATTTTTTTTTGCATTATTAATGGGGTATGAACCTTATTGCTTCTATATATATAAAGGATAATAAAACTGTAAATATTAAATCTGGAGATTTTAGGACACTAAAAGTATATCCTGAAAGTCCTATTGACTTATTAAATCAATTTGAGTCAGTTGGTATTAAAGAAGTATATGTAGTAGATCTGGGGTCAGCAAAGATGCATGAAAAAAATAATTTTAATTTATTAGAGATAATGAGTCAGTTTACTAAAATTAAAATTAATTATTCAGGAGGAATGAGAAATAGCGAGCAAGTCAGCAATGCCTTTATAAATGGAGCAAAAAAAGTAACTCTAGGCAGTATGCCAGTTTATGATAAAGATTTATTTTTAAATTGCTTAACTACTTGGGGCTATAAAAAAATTGTTTTAGCTGTTGATATTTTGGATAAAAGCCTAAGAATTAATGGCTGGAAATATCAGACAAAAATTGATCCTATAGATCATATAAAATATTTTCACAAAAAAGGCTTGAAATATATTAAGGTAACTGATATATCAAAAGATGGTACCATGGATGGTCCCCCATTTCCTCTTTATAAAAAAATACTTAAAAAATTTTCTAATATTAATCTAACTACTGGAGGAGGAATAAGGAGTATCAAGGACTTGATTAAATTGGAAAAAATTGGTGTCCATAATGCAATTTTTGGGAGAGCTTTCTATGAAGGTAAAATAACCTTAGATGAAATAAAGGATCATCTCAAAAAATAATTATTCTTCATTATATCATTATTTTTTTATCAACGTTTCAAGCTATTTTATTTTTAAATTGAAATAAGTGTATTTTTGCAAATGAAAACTGAAAATTTAGATAAGAAGTTGGGGATAGTTGGCGGAGGTCAACTTGGTAAAATGTTGCTTTCAGAATGCAATAAAATGAATATCTCTACATCAGTTTTAGATCCTAGCGAAAAATCACCTTGTAAGTCAATTTCAGATAAATTTGTTTTGGGTGACTTTAATGATTTTGATACTGTATATAATTTTGGTAAAGATTGTGATATTATCACATTTGAAATAGAGCATATTAATGTTAAAGCTCTTGAAGCTCTAGAGAGAGATGGTAAATTAGTTTTTCCTAAACCTAAAACACTAAAAATTATTCAAGATAAAAATATTCAAAAGTCTTTTTTTATTGATAATAAAATCCCTACATCTAACTTTAGATTTTTTAAGTCAATTAGTGACCTTAAAAAGTCTTTTACTTTGAATGAAATCTCATTTCCATGTGTTTGGAAAAAAACAAAGTTTGGGTACGATGGTTTTGGAGTAAAAATTTTAAACTCAACTGAAGATATTAATTCTCTGCCAGACTCTGAAATGATAATTGAGGAGGTGGTACCATTTGATAAAGAACTTAGTGTAATTGTTTCTAGAAATTCAGAAGGTAAGGTTAATTGTTTTGAGACAGTTGAAATGGAATTTAACAGTAAATCTAACCAGGTTGAGTTTGTTATTAGCCCTGCAAACATTTCTGAAGAAGCTAATAAAGAAGCTAAAGAACTAGCGGTTAAACTGGCAGAATCTTTAGATTTAGTTGGAGTGTTAGCTGTTGAAATGTTTTTGACTAAGGATAAAATTTATGTTAACGAAATTGCTCCAAGACCTCATAATAGTGGTCACTTTTCAATTGAAGCTTGTAGTAGTTCACAGTATCAAGAACATCTAAGAGCCATATTTAATTTAGACCTAGGTGATACTAAACATAGTGGATGTGCTATTATGATAAATTTAGTTGGTGAAGAGAAGCATATGGGAAAAGTTTTTTATGAAGGTATTGAATCTATATTTAAAATTAAGTCAGCAAATCTTCATATTTATGGTAAGGAAGAAACAAGACCGAATAGAAAAATGGGGCATGTAACAATAATTTGTGATAAATTTGAAGAAGCTTACGAAAAAGCGAAACTTATAAAACAAACAATAAAAGTTAAATCGAGAACCAATGGCTAAAGTTGGAATTATAATGGGAAGCAAATCAGACTATCCAGTGATGGAAGATGCTGTAAATATTTTGAAAGAATTAGGTGTTGATCATGAAGTTAATATAGTTTCTGCTCACAGAACTCCGGAAAAAATGATGAGTTATAGTAAAAATGCTCATAGTAATGGAGTAGGTGTAATTATTGCAGGTGCAGGTGGCGCTGCTCACCTACCTGGAATGGTTGCTTCAAATTCTCATCTTCCAGTTATTGGTGTTCCAATCAAATCAAGAAATTCTATTGATGGATGGGATTCGGTTTTGTCAATTTTACAAATGCCTTCAGGGGTGCCTGTAGCTACTGTTGCTCTTGACGGAGCTAGGAATGCCGGTATTCTTGCTGCTCAAATCTTAGCTTTAAATAACGATACGTTATCAGATAAATTAAAAAAGTTTAAAAGTGATCTTTCAGATAAAGTTTTAAAAGATGACTCATCTTTATAAGATTCTCAATGAATAATTCAGATTCAATAAATTTAAATGAAAACTTTCTAGAGCAAATTATCAAAAATGATTTGAGTAATGGGTTAGATAATACAGATCTGAGATTTAGATTCCCTCCTGAGCCAAATGGATTCTTACATATTGGACACGCTAAATCAATTTGTTTAAATTTTGGTTTTGGAAAAACATTTTCCGCTCCAGTAAATTTAAGATTTGATGATACTAATCCTGAGAAAGAAAGTACCGAGTTTATAGATGCTATTAAAAAGGATATAACGTGGTTAGGATTTCAATGGGATTCTGAGTGTTATGCCTCTGATTATTTTGATCAATTATATGATTGGGCAGTAATGTTAATTAAGAAAGGAAAAGCATATGTTGACTCCCAATCTCAAGAAGAAATTTCAGAACAGAGAGGTGTTCCAACTTCATCAGGTAAAAAAAGTCCGCATAGAGATAGAGAAGTAATTGAAAATTTAGATCTTTTTGAAAAAATGAAAAAAGGTCATTTTAAACCTGGAGATTGTGTTTTAAGAGCTAAAATAGATATGAGCTCACCAAATATGCATATGAGAGATCCAGTTTTATATCGAATAATTAATACTTCTCATCATAGAACTAATGATAAGTGGAAAATTTATCCTACTTATGATTGGGCTCATGGTCAGTCAGATTATATTGAACAGATTTCACATTCATTCTGTACTCTCGAATTTGAAGTTCACAGAGAGTTATATGATTGGTTCTTGCAAAATATTTATGACGAAGGAAAATTATTACCTAAGCAAAGAGAATTTGCTAGGTTAAATCTATCATACACAATAATGAGTAAAAGAAAGTTAAGTGAATTGGTAGAGTCTGGTCTAGTGTCAGGTTGGGATGATCCTAGAATGCCAACTATATCAGGTTTAAGAAGGAGAGGTGTTCCTGCTTCTGCAATAATTGCTTTTTGTGAAAAAGTAGGGGTCTCAAAAAGAGAAAATATAATTGATTTTGCATTATTAGATTTTTGCACTAGAGAAATTTTAAATAAAATTTCCTACAGATTAATGGTTGTCTTAGACCCAGTAGAACTGATTATTGAAAATTATGAAAATGATAAAAGTGAAAATTTAGTTGCTGAAAATAATCCTGAAGATGAAAGCTATGGAAATAGAGAAATTACATTTTCAAAAAAATTATTTATTGAAAGAGAAGATTTTAAAGAGGAAGCAAACAGAAAGTTTTTTAGGTTAACACTTGGTAAAGAAGTTAGGCTTAAAAACGCATATATCATAAAGGGTGAAAGAGTTGAAAAAGATGCTGAGGGAAATATTTCTAAAATTTATTGTAGCTATGACCCAAAATCAAAAAGTGGTTCAGGATCACCTGAAAGTTTAAGAAAAGTTAAAGGGACTATTCATTGGGTAGACAAAAACAATTACGAAAATATATCTGTGAATATCTATGATAAATTGTTTAATTCTGAATCACCAGATGATGATAAGGAAAATGATTTTAAAGACTCTCTTAATGAGAACTCTCTTAAAACTTTTAATAATGCTTGTGCGGAGAAAAACATAAATAATGTTGAATTTGACAAATATTATCAGTTTCAGAGAAAAGGATACTTTAAATTAGATAGTAAAAAATCTGATAAAATATTTAATAGAACAGTGACTCTTCGTGACAATAAAAAGTTCTAGAGAAACATTTTCCTCTATTTTTAGTATAAATGAATTATAAATTATAATTATGGACACAAAAAAAATTGAATTAATTGGTGATAACCATGAGCTCTTCTCTCTTGAAACTCCTTTAAGAGACGATGCCTTCGTAAAATCTAATGATGAGAAAATCAAAAATATTGAAAAGCATTTCACGAAAATAGTTGATGAGTTAGGGCTTGACCTTAATGATGATAGTATAAGTGGAACTCCTTATAGAGTTGCTAAGATGTATGTTAAAGAAATTTTCAGCGGACTAGACCCAGAAAATAAACCTAAGATTTCATTATTTGATAATAAGTATAACTACAATAAAATGCTTATTGAAAAAAATATAAATTTAAACTCAACATGTGAACATCATTTTCTTCCTATCACAGGAAAAGCACATGTTTCTTACATATCTAGCGGTAAGGTAATTGGTTTGTCAAAGCTTAACAGAATTGTTCAATATTATTCTCACAGACCTCAAGTTCAAGAGAGATTGACAAAACAGATTTATGATGAACTAAAAAACGTTCTTGATACGGATAGTGTAATGGTTGTTATTGAGGCGAAGCACATGTGTGTTTCATCAAGGGGTATTAAAGATTATACAAGCTCAACTGTAACCGAAATGTATGGTGGTGACTTTAATATCTATAACAAGAGAGATGAGTTTTATAAACTATTAAATTCTGTGAATATTTAGATTATATAATCAGATAGATATTTAAATTTTTCTGTTAATTCTCCGTTTTTTGTAATTGTTGCATTTTCAATTATTTCATTTCCTTCTAAGCTTAATAAGGGTAAAATTTTTTCGACTAAAATATTTCCAAAGTATCTAGATGAATCTCTTGGTAGTTCTGATGGCAAATTATCTATTGACATTATTGTTATATTATCTTCTTTATTAAAAGGCTCCTCTATTTTTTTTGTTTTTATACAATAATCAAAGAATGGCTTTTCAATTGTTGATGCTTTTTTTGTACATGGTATAGCTCCGTTAATATCACAGCTTATATCACCTATTATTTTAGGCTTAAAGTTTTCATTAATATCATCTTCCTCAAAAAGTCTGGGTGATCTAGGATCCCAATATGCAGCATTAATCAATATATCAGTTTTATCACTGAACATATCAAAGTTAGACTGAAAAGCCTCAGGGTTTGAAAAATACTCCTCTTGTTTAAAAGGTTTTTTATCTTTCTTTCTTATATAATCAGTAACAGATAACTGACAAAAGCATGGTCCATTGAATTTTTTATTTATATAATCATCTACAGCAACTTTTTTAATATTAAAAGACTCTAGTAATTCCACTGCTCCTTGCGCAACTCTGCCATCTCCAATAACTACTATTTTAATTGATGNATCAATTTTAAATTTATTTGTGAACNTATAAAGGTCTTCTGTGTCTTTATAATGACTAAGTCTTTTGAGTTCAAAAAAATTATATTTATGACCGAAAGCAATTAATGCATTATATGAACCTGCTATCCCAGCATATTTTCCAAATGCAATAATTCTTTGATTGTTTTCAGTTAAGCATTCGTAGTCAATTAATCTTATTTTTTTTTCAATTATTTTTTGAAGGAGTTCTTTGTTTTGTTTTTGTTTTTTGATTGTATGAGAGAACATGAAATATGTTTTATTGTCAATCAGCTTTCTAATAGGAACTTCTTTTATTCCGAAAATAACATCACAATCATCTAATTTGTCAACAAGTGAAATTTTGTTTTCTAAATACTCATCATCTTTATAACATCGTATTTCACTTCTTTGACATACTAATCTGAAATTTGAGGAATCATCTATAATTTTACTTTGTTTAGGAGTAAATGGTGTTCTAAAATCATTTGGTATTTTATATTCTTTAGTTATCCCTACTTTTATCATACATTATTTTTAAGCTATTAGTTAGTCTGTAGTTAATTATTTCAATATTCAAGATTTCAATAATTGTGAAGAGGTCAGCTCCACTAATCTCTGAAGTTAGAGAGAGTCTTAAACCTTTCATGCCGTCTCCAACCTTTATATTTAAATTCTTCATTTTAAGAAAATATTTTTCTTTTAGATCTTTAAGGTTATTTGTTGTTTTAATTTCTTTTTGAAAAAATTCAATCAATTTTATCAAGCCACTGTTAAAATTTATTTTAAGCAAATTATCTCTTAGTTTGTTTTCATCATAGCTAAGAATTTTATTTGTTTCTTCAGCCAGATTCTTTCTGAAATTTATTCTATTCTTAGCTAAATCAATGAGCTTGTCAAGCATTTTCTCCTCTAAAAAATCTTTATTTGCTTTTAATATTTTATTCTCAAATTCTTTTTTAAGTGAATCTGTTTCGATTTTTTTTAAATGTTCAAGATTAAACCATTTTGCTTTCTCGTAATCATATTTTGCTCCGCTTTTTATTATTCTTTTGGTATCAAAAATTTTAGTTAAAGTTTCTAATGTAAAAATTTCATCTTCTGTTCCTGGATTCCAACCAATCATACAGATAAAATTAATGAAAGCTTCAATTTCAAAGCCAATCTCTCTAAATCCTTTATAAGTTAAACTCTCACTTTCTTTCCATTCAATAGGATAAACTGGAATGCCAAATTTCTCTCCGTCTCTTTTGCTTAATTTTCCTTTTCCAGTTGGCTTCAAGATTAATGGTAAGTGAGCAAAAATAGGTTTGTTCCACTGAAAAGCATTATATAAAAGTTGATGGAGAGCTAATGAAGGTAACCATTCCTCACCTCTTATAACATGTGATATTTCCATAAGGTGGTCATCAACTACATTTGCTAAATGATAAGTCGGCATCCCATCATTTTTTAAAATTATTTTATCATCTAATATTTTTAAGTCTACTTTTATTTCTCCTCTTATTTCATCTTTAATAGTTATGAACTCATTTTTATTTTTTTCTTCGTATGAATTAAACCGAACTACGTAATCTCCTTTTTCTAATTCTTTTTTTACTTCCTCTTTATTTAATGAAATCGAATTTCGTAGTTGACTTCTGTTCTTCCAGTTATATACGAATGTTTCCCCTTTTTTTTCGTGTTCTGATCTTAACTTGTCAAGTTGTTCTTTATTATCAAAAGCATAATAAGCTTTCCCCTCATCAATTAGTCTTTGAACATATTTTTGATATATTTCTTTTCTCTCAGATTGTCTGTATGGTCCATNTTTTCCAGGGTTTNCAGGACTTTCATCAGGTATAATNTTTGACCATAATAGGGATTCAGTTATGTGCCTCTCAGCACGCTCATCAAATCTGTTTTGGTCAGTATCCTCTATTCTTAAAATGAANCTTCCTTGTAGACTTTTAGCAATTAAATAGTTATAAAGCGCAGTTCGGAGACCCCCTATGTGCAAGGGTCCTGTAGGACTGGGCGCAAATCTTAACCTTACCTTTGACATTTATTTCTTTATTGCAATACAAGAAATTTCAACATTGACATTTAGTGGCAACTTAGATACTTCAACTGTCTCTCTTGCGGGAGGTGTGCTACCCTCAAAACTTTTTCCATATTCCGAATTAACTAATGNAAAATCATCCATACTCTTAAGAAAAATAGTTGTCTTTACAACATCTTTAAATGACATTCCAGACTCTATAAGGACAGCTTCTAAGTTTTTCATAACTTGTGTTGTTTCATCAGNTATTCCCGAATCAACTAATTTTTCAGTTTCTGGATTCATAGGAATTTGACCTGAAATGAAAAGCATATTATCATATTTTATNGCTTGACTATATGGTCCTATTGGTTGTGGTGCATTCTTTGTTAATATTNGTTCTTTCATGGTTTTGTGTTTTTTTACAATTTAATATTTTATTTTTTTCTTAAAAAATTTTCAGCAATCATGCATCTTGCGCTTCCTCCNCCTAACTTTTCAATGGTTTTTAAATCTGAGTAAATTATTTCATTAAATTCATTAATTGTTGCTAATTGTNTATCNTCTAATGAATTAAAAGCAGACTCACTCATTATCAAAAACTTTTCATTTTTTACATTTTCTACTTGAAGCATATTGCCTGCAAATTTACTGCATTGATCTTCAGATATCTTTATTATTTTTTTGTTTGTATCCTTTAATTTTTCAATAATTTTTTCTTTTTCCTTCTTATTATCAACGCTTTCAAGGCATATTATAGCGTATTTATCTGCAATGCACATAATTACATTTGTGTGGTATATTTCTTTTCTCTTATTTCCAACGGACTGATAAGATTTAAACGATACTAGCTCAAATTCAGTTTTTGAGCAAAACTCTATTAATAGATTATGATTAGTCCTTTCTGAAACTGCTGCATAACAAATTTTATTTTCTCTGTCAAGAACCATACTTCCGGTGCCTTCAAGAAATTTATTTTCATTTTCAAAGTGGGTTAGGTCAATAGTTGATTTAACATAGTAGCCCATATTAACTAACTCCTTTACTATGTCTGATCTTCTCTCCTTTCTTCGATTCTTTGAATACATNGGATATAAAAAAANATCTCCATTTTCATGAAACGATATCCAATTATTTGGAAANACACTATCAGTTGTTATNATATCATCTNTATCATTAAAAATTTTGACTTCAATGCCCTTCTTAGTTAAAAGCTTAGAAAATGAATTAAACTCTTTGATTGCTTTATCTCTAATTTCTATTGCTGTGATATTTTTTTCTTCTTTTTGAAAATGATTGTTTTNGGCAGTTTCCTTGTTGAAATTGAAGTNTTTTGGTCTTACCATTATAAGATTAGAAGTTGTTTGTTTCATTCTTTTTTTTATTTATTTATNATNTNNTTNGAGNTTATNANNTCTTTTTTGTATNGTGTATCCTATAGTGTATCCTTTTTATAGCCTAATAAATTTCCTTTTTTAAATAATTTTTTACCAATTTTCCTTTTAACACTTTTCTCTTCTTTTGGNTTAATTTCAAAATAATTTTTAAAAATATCTTTTTCTTCCATATAAGGATAGTGTTCTTTAGTCTTATTAATGGAGTTGTGTCCTAAACTTGCAGATATTAGATAAATATTTTTTGTTTTAGNATACATGTCTNTAGCATAAGTGTTTATNNCATCATCATAATTTTTATGANCATCAATATTTGCTTTCATAAGTTCCTTCTTGAATTGTCTCGATAAGCTAGATTTATTTTTATCTAGGTTAAAAACATATGTATTATCTTTTTTTCTCTTGCCAAGATATAGTCTTGTTTNTAAATCAAAAGGTATTATTCTTTCTTTATTTTTAGATTTAAATCGTATGTAGTAGTTGNGGTTATTATTANTTTTAATTTCACCCCACTTCAGTTTTCTAATAATAGATAGNTTGGTTCCGGTAGCGCAAGTAAATAAGAAAGCATTTATTAAATTATTATTTGATTTATTTTTTCTCAATTTTTNAATTTCACTTTTTGAAAATACTTTATTTGTTCTTTTCTTTTTTGAATACTTAATTCCTGATACTTTCGGGTATTCACATAGNCCATTTTTNTTTATATTAATTAGTACTGTCTTAAAATTGTTCCAATATTTTGATGCTGTACTACCCATAATATCATTCCCTGCTATTTTGNTTTCTATTAATATTTTGAGTTCATTTAGGAACTTNTCATTAATATCTCCTAAGCTTAATAGNTCTANATTTTCTTTTTGATTTTTTATAAATCTGTAAACAGCTTGTGTATTATTAATTTTTGAATATTTAAAAAATGCATTTTTAAATGAGTAGTCATTGCTTTGATNTANATTAATATTTGATCTTCCATTCTCTATGTCATCTCTAGTCCTTCTTAGTATTTCATCACAAGCAATCTTCACGTCATAGTTGTGTTTTNTTTCTACTTTTCCTTTTGGAGAAATCCATTCCCATAAATTCAGACTTTCTACCTTAGCCTTATTCTGGCTTATNCTATATCTTATGTATAAGTTATATCTNTTTTTACTATAGTTTTTTCTCTTCCAGAGTTGAATTTTCAATAGTGTATCCTTAATTGTATCCTAAAAAATTANTGTAAAATAATCAATTAATGACAAATAAGCTATTTTTAGTCTGATCTATTAATTGGTAAAGTTGAACAACGGAATAATCCNCCAAATTTAGATATTTCTCTATAATAGACTTCTTCAACTTTTATATTTAAGCTTTTAAGAATACTATTTAATCTNGTAAATGTAGAGTCAGAAACTACAATNTCATTACTTATTGAAAAAATATTTGAGAATCCTTGGTACATTTCATTCTCATCAATTTGGATCATATTATTTTTTCCAAATATTTTCTTTAGCTTATCNAGTTCATTTATATTTTTAAANCCCTCTTCATATATAATTATATTTTCTTTCCCTACTGGTTGCATTGCACAATCTAGNTGTAAAACACTTTTGTAAGGGTCGTCGTCATCTTTAAAAAGATTGAAACCTAGTACTTCCTTATCCGGNAAATGTTTTTGTATAAATTGAATTGATTCTGGTGATGTTCTGGAAACTTTATATGAATTATCATCTGAGTATCCAATGAAAATAAAGTCATTATGGATTANAATGTCGCCTCCTTCAATTTTAATTTCTTCAGGAATTATCACTTTTTCATTNGTTTCTAGATTATCAAGAAAATATTTTATTCCATCCTTTTCTCTATTTCTTGATTCTATTATTTCAGGAACAAAAATTTTATTACCAACTACAAATGCAATATCTCTAGTGAAAATTTGATCTAAATTTTGTATGCTATTTGGNCTTAAAACCTCTACTCCATTTTTAAATAATATATTATTGAAATTTTCTATTTCAATTTTNCAGTCTTCTTCTTTAGGGTAGGAGTTATTAATAATGTGATATTTCGTTTTTGGATCTATACAGTCTTCTGCAGATGGTTTTTTCCCCATTTCATCAGCGATTCCTAATATAACTGAAACTAAATCATTTGTTTCATTTGAAATATTTAATCCCATTATTTAGCTATTTGTAGGCTTATGTTTAGATACTTTTTAGGTGCAATTATTCCATTAAGTACCTCAAATTTTAATTCATTAAGAGGTTCCCCTTTTGTTTTAACAGAGANAGAATGAATTGANTTTGGCATTATATTTATTATATCGCTGTTNGTTTCAAANGTGAATGAATTTAGATTCTTCAAGATAAAAGGTGCGTCTGAAACATTTTTAATTTCAACCTTTTTAATTGTAGATTTTCCATCCTCTGAATATCCTAGTTCTAAATCATTTATNTTATTTATAACAAGACATTTTTCAACTAAAGGTTTAAGGTTCTCCTCTTTTCCTATCAGTAATTCATTATAAAAAACAGCAGTTTTTCCCGCAAATAATGCATCTTTAATACCATNTTCAGATTTATCTTTAGAAAAAATAATGGTTACNGGTCTATGACCTGGTAATGTNCNATTTGAACTTTCATTGTCGTCAGGAACTTTGAATAACCAGTCAACAAGACCATGTATATCGGAAGTTCCCATAATAGTTAAGTCATTTTCNAANGCGAGCCTTAATGCTTCTTCTGAATAATATAATTCATTAACAACTTCGATACCNTGAAGTAATTTTTTTTTCAATTAAATATTTATGAAACTCATCTAATTTTGCAATCCCGTCACTTCTCTGTGCTGGCCATGCAGGATGGTTCCAGAAAACAAAAGCATCTTGTTTATTTGCTGCTAAAATTCCTTTTAAGGAGTCTTTAGGNTGTAAAAGTTTATTTGCGTCATTTAGAAAAATAGCATTAATATGTCCTGGTGGCATCGATCTAGTTATCTCTTGTCCATTTATAANAATTAGTTTTCTGTCTAATGACTTGTTTTTATTTTCTGCAAANCTTTTTGCTATGTTATAAGCTCTATTTCTATCTGGGTTAGGTATATCTTTTGAATANGGTTGATATTCTAGATGTTCTGTAAGAGATATTGCGTCTAATCCATCTTTTATTGCTTCCTCCACTCTGATTGTAGGCCAAACGGACCCATCAGAAAAAACAGTATGCTGATGAAAATCAGTTAGTAAAGTTTTGTATCCATCTATGTCAGGAAAAAAAATTTTTCTTGTATACTTTTCTGTTTTTTGTCCATAGATTGCAGAATAATTAATGGAAATTATTANTAGCAATAAGAGAGTTTTAATTCTTATCATTATATATTATGAGTTTATGTTATTTAATTAAATATATAAGTATTAATTTATTAAAAATATGAGAATAAATTATTTTTTNTTAATAAGTCTTTTTCTATTTANTTGTACATCTACAAAATATTTGGTTTCAAATACTGGGTTTCCTAAAGCGCCAGATTATAAGTATATGAAGAATTGGATATCATCNCCAAAAAAAGAAATTTCATTGCCTTCAAATTATGTTGATTCCCTAGAAAATTTTAAAGANAAAGTAGATGTATTCTATATATACCCAACAGTATATTATGGGGGGTACAATGGAAATTTTTGGAATTCAAACCCAGAAAGTGAGGATCATATAAATAGGGTAGATGCTCTTGCACTAAAAAATCAGGCTAGTGTTTTTGCTGGTATAACTAATGTATANACACCTTTATACAGACAACTATTTTATGATGGTTTGNTTTATCATAATACCAATGAGCTTTTGACAGATATTGCTTTNGACCCTAAACTCAAGAATAATTTTAAATATTATAAAGATCTTATTTACTCTAATAAATCATTAGAACTTTTTTCATTNGAAAACAACAAATTAAAGTCATACGCAAAAGAATCTTTTGACNTAGCTTATAATGATATAAAGAGAGCATTTCTAACCTATTTAGACAAAGAAAACAATGATAAAAAAATAATAATTGCGTCTCATAGTCAGGGGACTCTTCACGCAGCTAGATTGATTGATGAAGTTATTTTACCGAATAAAAGTCTAAAAAGTAAACTAATTCTTGCTTACCTAATAGGTATGCCTGTGTCNCGTCAGTTTAAAGATTATCCCGTATGTGAAGATCCTGTTNAGTTGANCTGTTTTATGTCATGGAATACTCATGGAAATAACTATTTTCCATATGATAATGAAGTTTATGAAGAAATTGTAGCAAATAATCCAATCACATTCTCTTCTGATAAAAGTATCAGCNCCTTAGAGTCACANAAAGGTATTTTAATGCCTAGTTTCTTTCAAATGTTTAAATATAGAATATTAAATCAACCTATAGGACCCTTAAAGCTCAAAAATGAAAATAAAATTGCAGCNCAGTCTAATAAGGGATCTTTACAATTGATAGAGTTAAATATTCCTTGGATTAAAATTTTTGAGAAANAAAGTTTTCATGCTGGAGACTTTAACTTTTTTTGGTTGAATATTAGAGAAAACTTACATTATCGATTGTCTAACTACTTTGATGAATAANTTTTTACTTAGCAATTTTTTATTNTTANTTTTTATTTCTTGTAATGTTGACTCAGAGGAATGCTGCGATAATCAGATAANAGAAGAAGTATTTCAAGATTTAGGATATGATAAACCTTATATCTATAATAATATTTATTTTGGAAGAAATAAATACATAGAATTTCACCCTGGCTCTCTTCCAATAATTATATCNGCTCCTCACGGTGGTGACTTAATACCTTCTGAAATCCCAGANAGAACATATGGTACTATGGTTACAGATANTAATACAAAAGAACTAACATTAGCCATAAAAAACGCCTTTCTATCAAAGCTGGGTAAAACTCCCTACGTTATTATTAATAATTTGAAGAGAACAAAATTTGATGCTAATAGAGATAGTATTGAGGGAGCTCAAGGAAATATATATGCAAGAAGAGCATGGGAAGAATTTCACTATTATATTAATGAATCTAAAAAAATGATTCAACAAGATTTTAATTATGGATTGTTTCTCGATATACATGGTCACGGAGCAAATCCAGATGGTTTTTATGATATGAGAACATGGTTAGGGTATTTATTAAATAAAGATGAATTACAACTATCAGATCAAGAATTAGATAATGAAAAATATCAGGATAAAAGTAGTATTAAAACTCTTTCAATAGTATCTCCTGAAAACTTTATAGATGTTCTTAGGGGGAGTAATAGTCTTGGTTCTTTACTTGATAGCCTTGGATATAAATCAGTTCCTAGTATTAATGATCCAAGTACAAATGGAACTCATTATTATAGTGGAGGATATAATACACAGACTCATGGTTCAGCAATAGATGGAAGTCCTATAAGTTCTATTCAACTTGAGCTTCCAAAACCAGGAATTAGAGAAAATTCATTACAAAGAAAAAACTATTCTGAATCATTAGTCATGACCCTTATAAAATATTTTAAAGTTCATTACAATATAGATTTATAATTTGTTTTATTCTCTATACTTTCCATCAGGAATATTTGTTGGCAAATTAAACCGAGGATCTGTCATCAATGAAAACACAATTGGATCACTATTTTTAACTTTTTCTTTTGTATTTAGTCTCCATTCTTGCTTTATTTCATCAAGTCTGCCTGGATAATTTTGACCGCCTAGAATTGATGTCAAAGCCCAATAAGTATACTCAGTTATTTGGCAAGAATAATCACATGTTTTATCGTCGTAGGTATACCATGCATTTGATGGATATGAATTTGGTACATTCTTAAAGTATCCACCTCTAGCTATATCCATTGCTTTAGCAATTTCTGAGTCTTTATTTTCTCCAAATATGTTAGGATACACTTCTGCATAACCATGTTGTGTAATTAAATGTAAAACCTCTTCAAGTGATGCATCAAATCTCGGTGAACCGTTTATCAAAGTAACCTCTTCATCATGCAAGTCTTGAAAGGGTTTGCCCATAGGAGGTATTCTAATAGCAGCATCTAATTCAGATTCATTTTCAACCATTAGTAGCCAAACTTTTTTTTCTACCAATTCGTTTAGCACTAATTCATTATCAACAACTCCATCTTCATCATTATCTAGGTACTGTGCCAGTACTGATGCAGCATGAAATATTTTATCATTAGCCACATTCTCTGTTGCATATATTTTGANACCAAATACTTCAGTTGTTTTGCAGAAATACTTAAAATAATTTTTATCCGATTCTTCAACTCCCCTAATTTTAATATATTCTGAACCGTAGTCAAGATCGATGCAATTTTGATAATTATCATGACAAGACGCGAAAATAAAAAGTAATAAGATTAAAAACTTTAAATTAATTAAATAACCTTTTATTCTCTTTGTATTTAATTTGAGCATTGTAGTATTGGGATGAAGTATCTTTAGTTTTTAGTCTTTCAATATTAAATTCTTTTGGAATTTCATCATTAAAAATTAAAATATTTTTAACCATTTCCCCTAGGCCAGGTCCAAGTTTAAATCCATGTCCAGAACTGCCAGATAGTACTAGAACCTTATCATTTTTTTTATGGTAATTCATAATAAAATTTCCATCTAAACTATTTTCATATTGACAAACTCGTGTTTCTGCAATTGGTATATTTTTTAAATCTGGAAACCTATGATATATATATGATTTTGTTCGCTTTACTAATTCCGGTAGAGGTATTCTATCTGATGTGTCTGGATCAAATATAGTTGATCTCTCATCATACGCTATTTTAAATCCTTTATTCAAATGAAAAGGAATTCCATAATAAGAGGGGTTATTTGCATTTAAATCAAGCCAGCATGGTATTTTATTTAAGTTATATTCATCAGCCTTGTTATTTGGTACTCCAAAATAATATACTTCTTGTCTAGAAATATATGTTGTGTCTTCTAACATTTCTGGAAACAATTTTCTATTCCANGGACCACAAGCAATAACAAANTTATCTGCTTNTATNNTGNTNNCATTAATTGTTATTGAGNTTTNTTTNTCTAAATTTTTTTCGTCAATTTTTACTTCACCCAAAAAAANNTTACCCCCATTTTTCTTAAATTTTCTNACAACTTGNTTGCAACATCTACTTGCCATNAANGCACCAGCTCTCTTTTCAAAGTATATCTCATTGATATCATCAAAATTTATTAATGGATATTTTTCTTTGGCTTCTTTTTTAGAAATCTCCTCAATNTTATTTCCTGTATTTTCAATATGTTTTTTTGATTTTGTAATGTAGCTNTTGTCATCTTGGCTTACNAGCCATAGCATTCCACACTCATCGTATAGTTTTCTTTCACTTTCCTTAGAGAGNTTCTCCCAAAAATCAAATGAATTATTTGTTAACTCTGTATAAATTTTATCGTCTCCATATGCCAGTCTAATTATTCTCGATGCACCACCTGATCCTGACCTAGAGTTTCCAGCTCCCCACATGTCGTAAAGATCAACGTCAGCTCCAGCTTTATTTAAATGATAAGCCGTACATGCTCCCCATATTCCTGAACCTATAACCGCAATTTTCATTTTACGTTAGTTAAATAATACTTTCCATAAATATAGATTTATTATTTTTAACTATGAGAAAAACATTTATAAAACAGGGATACTTTGGAATATCAATTTTTAGCTTACTTTGTTTGATATCTATGGTCTTATATCCTGGAGGGACAATTATAGATTCTTCAACCGTTGGGTATTTATTCTTCTATAATTTCTTAAGTAATCTAGGAGAGTGGACCGCAAAAAATGGTGACCCAAATTTTTATTCTGCAATACTATTCAATATTTCAATGATAGTTTTAGCTGTCTCTTACTCTGTTTTTTATTATAACTTTTTAATGATCGTAATTAAAAAAAGTAAAAATGCTATTCTTAAATTTCTTCTAATATCTAGTATATCAATTTCATTAATTGGCTTTGTATGTGTTGCTTTATTTTCTTCTGATCCCGAAACATTTGAGTTACATATTCTTTTCGTAAAAATTGGGTTTTATTCCTTACTCTTTCATTGTCTAGTTCAAACAATATTTATTAAATCAATAGAAGACTTTAGTAAAGTATTATATAATGTTTCATTAGTGTTTTCAGTAATCTTATTTTTATTTGTTTTGATAATGGAGTTTGGTCCAAACCCTTTTGAAAATAATGAATCTCTCTTCGTTCAAGTTACCTCGCAGAAAGTTATTGTTTTCAGTATATTATCCTACTATTTTTTTCAAGTCAGAGAAACTTTAAAAACTTTTTAGGAGTAGATCTTTTTAATTAAAGATTCTAATTCTAGAGTAGAAAATGAGTTGTTTATGTAACAAGATGAATGGTATTCATTTATTAAGTTACTATCTAAAAATCTATCAATATTTGANGCCCTCAATTTAGATCCGGGCATTATCGATATTCTTTTTTCACCTTTTAGAGCTAGTTCNTTTATTAGATCAATTCCTTCTATTGCACTATTTTTTTTACCTGCAGTTAAAATTCTATCNAATCCAAGATCAATTATTTGCTCCATTGATTCAAAGGGATTATCAACTTGATCGAACGCCATATGAAAAGTTAAAGACATACCATAGGCATATTTTATTAACTCATTACACTTTTGAATATCTATATCATTTTTTTTATCTAATACGCCAATTACTATTCCCTTGCANCCCATTTCCCTACAAAAAGAAATTGAGTTAATCATAGATTTCATTTCCTGATTATTATATAAAAAGTCTCCACCTCTTGGTCTAATAATAGGATGAATTGGCATATTANTCTCTACTGCAAACTCAATGTCTTTTTTCGGTGGAGTTAAGCCACCTACATCCTTATTAATACATAACTCTATCCTTGAGACGTTGTATTTAATAGTTTTTTTTAAATCTGAGATATTAAAAGTGCAGACTTCTAACTGGGGAATCAATTTTGATTTTTATATTTTGTGTAAAATACTTTAAGATAAATCTTGTCTTTATCTATTACCATCTTATCAAAAGAATTTGGAAATTCTGGAAATGCAATTAATGAATTAGCAGATAAATTATCCATTGCTAATTCTTGAAAGAATACAGTCGATTCTCCTTTATAAGAAAAGGAAACNATGCTATCATAAATATGTTCTGAAGGATCAGAGTCCTCNGAATAGTAAGCATTGTCTTTCATTACAACATTTTCCTCNGGATTTGATATAATACCGACAGGGTCCAATTTATTATTTCTAGCAATATAATATAATGCCTTAGATGGAGGTGTTGTGTTGATCATATTATCGATAGGGCCAATAACGATTTCAACCTTGTTTAAAATTATATTATCGGCAGTGTCGAGAAAATTGTGATAATTTCCTAGATCAATAATTGGATAAATACCCGAGGCAGATTGCCAGTATATTTTATCTTGAAAATTAAATTTTTCGTTTTTGTTCAGGTTATCAACTTCTGATAATTCTGATGATGACCTATCGATATCGTAGTAGCTATAGTGCTTTGTCAATGGTGAATTCATTCTTAGAACAAACTGTAGTGAATCATCAGCCGGACTATTGGCATTTCCAGCTTCAGGATTATTAAAATAAAGAACAAATTTTGATTTTTCATCTTCTAAATCGAAANCAATTAGTCTATTATTCTGCTCGCCAGGTATAATAGCTAAACCTCTAAGTTGGTCAATAAGTTGTACTTCAGGAGTTCCGTCAATGATTCTATTCATGATAAACTTTCCGTAATTNTCTTTTATTGGAATTGTTAAGAACGTATCTACACTATTAACAATATTGAATCTAGTAAACCCAATAATTCCTCTTGGGGGGCTAATCTCAGTGTATCTGTTAGAAGTATACAATGCAGAAGAAAAAAGTGTGTCTTCAATTTGAGAAATTGTAATTTCCTGCTCGTCAAAGTCTGACCCTCCGTAAGCTTTAGAGAATTTTAAATAAAGAACAGCTGAGTCAAGCTGTGAAGATTCATTAGGTAAATAATAATTTTCTGCAGATTCACCTGGAATTAAGACATCAAGANCTTCCTGATAAATAAATTGTGAATAGGCTATTGCTTCTAAATCTCCAAAAACAGGATCATTATTTCTTCCAAAATATAAATCTCCATCATCAGTTCTTACAGAATCAAAATAAATATTAGATGTCTCCAATGGAATTTCTACATAATGAACTTTGATCTTTTCTTTTTGATTGATTAATAATTCGTCAATACCAACCTCACTAGTTTCGTTACAGGAGTAAAAAATAAAAGAAGTGAAAATTAATAATCTAGTTAAGAATTTCATTATATAATTTATAATGCGATTCTACTGATTTTTCATCGTTATCAATAGTATGCAATTTCTTTTTTGGAGAAATATTGGAAATTGTTTCTTCAACTTTTTTACTAAGTTCTTCTTTTGGTCTTATGACAGCATTAGAATATTCTGCTGCAACACTCAGTAAACCGTTATAATCGTTTGTCTTTAATGAGGAAAGCATCTTCTCATCGATTTCCTCGTCATCCAAGATTTTTTCAATAAATTTTTTATCAAGTTTTTCTTTAAATTCATTTTTATAAATCGAGAAAATACATTTTGTATTTTCAAACAGATGTGACTCAGAGAAGGAAGTTTTAATAAGTAAAGGGATCAGAGAACTCATCCAGTCATTACAGTGAATAATATCTGGTGACCATCCTAATTTAATAACTGTCTCTAAAACACCTCTACAAAAGAAAAGACATCTCTCGTCATTATCTTTATGGAATTTTCCACTCTTATTTTTGAATACAGTTTTCCTTTTAAAATAGTCTTCGTTGTCGATGAAATAAACTTGAAGTTTTGCGGCTGGTATTGAAGCAACTTTAATAATTAAAGGTTTGTCATCATCACCAATTGAAATATTTAATCCAGACAATCTTACAACTTCATGTAATCTATTCTTTCTTTCATTTATCAGACCAAACCTTGGCACTAAAATTCTTATTTCAACTCCTTTTTCTTGCATCTCTTGAGGAAGTTTTCTAACTATCTCGGAAACGTAAGTCTCATTTAAGAAAGGTTTAATTTCTGAAGCTACATAAAGAACTCTAAAACTTTTTGCCATAATATCGGTGATTCTTTAATAATTAAATGAGGCACAAATTTAAATAAAATAAGTCATTTTTCAATTTTATGATTTAATCATTATTAAATATTAACATTCGATAATGAATATATCTTAAATTTGCACTTCAAAATAAGCCCTTGAAAAAACAAAATATTTTAATTAATACTCTTCTTTCTTTAGCACTAGGAGGTGTACTTGTGTATCTAGTTTTTAATAGTATAGATATGGATTTATTTCTTCAAAAGCTTTCAGGAATAAACTATTCATGGATTTATCTATCCATGTTCATTTCAATATTTGAGCATATTCTAAGGGGATATAGATGGAATTTATTAATGCGTACTTCAGAAAATAATCTATCAACTTACATAACAACTAATATCATGATAGTATCCTACTTTTTTGCTTTGTTCATCCCAAGATTCAATGACTTTGCAAGATGTTACTTAATTTCTAAGACTAATAAAATAAATATATCAACGTCACTTGGAACAGTTGTTTCAGAACGAATATTTGACCTAATTTCTCTTCTACTTATCTCTGCAATTTTTATTCTAGTTGAGTTTGATCTATTTATAGGGTTTGTTGAAAACTATATTATCTCAAATATTGAATTTGATCCTTATACCTTAATAGTAATTGCATTAATCTTTATAGCTCTTTATTTTATAATAAAATACTTTTCTAAAAAATCATCATTTTTAAGCTCAAGATTAAAAGAATTTAAAGCAGGGGTATTATCAATTAAGGAAAATTATAGAAATAAAGGCTTTATAATTTCTACAGTACTATTATGGGTTATTTATTTTTTAATGGGTTATGTTATTTTCTTCTCATTTAGTGAAACAACAGATTTAGGTGTTAATGCAGGGATTGCAGTATTAGTAGCNGGCTCTCTTGGTATGATTGTGCCTGTTAATGCTGGTATTGGAGCATATCATTTTTTAGTAGCTTCAATCCTTATAAGTTATAACTTAGATTATGATTCTGGATTATTTTTTGCAACTATTCTTCATACATCCCAAATTATATGTCTTGCAGTTCTTGGAGTCATAAGTTCAATAATTTTGTTTTTTAAAATTAAGTCTGGAAATGGGTAAAGTTTTAAATATATCTGAACTCGAAAAGTTATTAATAGACTTGAAGGCTAAAAATATAGTCTTTACTAATGGATGTTTTGACATTCTTCATCCTGGACACATTCATATATTAGAAGTTTCTAAATCATATGGAGATATTTTGATTGTAGGAGTAAATAGTGATGATTCTATAAAAAAATTAAAAGGTCCAACAAGACCCAAAATTTCTCAAAAGGATAGACTAAGGATATTATCATCTATTAAATATGTAGACTATGTACTTTTATTTGAAGAAGAAACTCCTTTAAAATTGATTGAAAAGATAAAGCCAAATTTTCTTGTTAAAGGTGGAGATTATAGTCTAGAAGATATAGTTGGTGCAGAATTTGTTGAAAATAATGGTGGTCAAGTTAAAATTGTTAAATTATTAGAAGGCCATTCCTCGTCTTCACTCATTGATAAATTTGAAAATTAATTTATTTGATTTTACCCTTTTTATTTTAGATTTGAAGTCCTTTAAACTATTATGGATAGAAATTTTATAAATGTTATTAATCATCACCTCTCAATTTCATTGAAGAAGGTTAACATTATTGATGTAAAGAAATCATTTACAATTGATAATTATTATGATATAGATAATACAATAATCTATCCAATATCAGGAAAGTTTAGATTCGGAAAATATAAGAAGTTATTAACTAACGATTCTGCTTTATTTATTCCAGCTCATAATACAGTTTCCCTTTCATTCGGATCAGAAAGAACAAGAACATTGGCATATGAAGATTTTATTGACCAGAAAAGAAAATATTTACGAGAAAATAAAAAGANAACNNCTAATTCNGATAAGTATCTNATACTTAATTTAGATGCAAAGGCNTATGATCTTGTTAATATATTTCACAGTAAAAACNTGGGAATATCTACNATTGAAAATAANAAATCTTTTATTTANTTGTTAAATANTATAATAAAAGAGGTTTCTAATGGNTTNCCTGGTCATCANAAGGTAATNGAGTCAATTACTAATCAAGTTGTCTTTGANCTTATAAGAAATATTTTATCTGAACAACCTCTTTTTTCTAGNATTGAAGAAAACTTTAAATTTTTTAATGATGAAAAAATTTTAGATNTATTCTTATTTATTGATGAAAATATTAGCAAAGATTTATCAAANAAAATATTATCTGACCATTTGAATATNTCAGAAGATTATGTTGGACAATTTTTCAGAAATAACATAGGCTTTTCTCCTCAAGATTATATTGAGCACAGGAGAATGGAAAAAGCTATTAAAATTTTAAGAGAGAAGACAGATGCTATTAAAGTTATTAGTAATGATGTTGGATTCAAGGACACCGCTTATTTCTGCAGNAGGTTTAAAATGATGTTTGGTGTTCAAGCCGGAAAAATGAAAAAAAGACTAAACGAGATTTAGTTTTTTAATCCTTTTCTCATTTCTTTTTCTATAATTTTCTTTAGTCTTCCAGATTTCGACAATTGGAATAGTAGTAAGAAGATAATTAGATAAAAAAGACTAATTATTCCATATCCTAAGTATGAGCTATCTAAAANAGTGTTGATNNAATTTCCTAAGGATATGCTAGCAAATCCTACAACAAACATTAGTATCAGAAAAAGAATAAAAAAGGATATTAATTTTGAAATGATTGAAGAGATTTTTTCAATTAAATCTCCTTTCATACTATCAAATCTTTCTCTTAAGAAAGATGATATNGAATCAATAAGTTTATCTATTTTAATCATAACTTAGGTAAAGTTACTTTCTTTTTTATAATGATGTTAATTTTAATAATTAACATTAAATTAATTAAGAATTNAAGGNAGTAAATTTTAAAACTTATATATTCATATATGAAATTCATAAAGTCAGATTTATTAATACCCTTTATACTATCAATTGTATGCTTTTTTGNTTATCCATANCCAGAAGTAGCGATGTGGTTAGTTTTTTTTCTTGCTTCATATTCAGCTATAGCAAATGACAGTATACAAACTATTGGTACTTTTATTGCATCTAATGCTGATAAAAAGTGGTATTATCTCTGGATATATATGGGGTCAATATTTTTGATAACGGTAACTTATAGTTGGATNAATTATGGAGGTGACATTAGCTATGAAAGGTTAGCTTCAAAAGGTTTAAATGAAGCNCCTNAACAATTTAAGTTTTTACAAGTTTTTGCTCCTGTTGTTCTTCTTATTTTAACAAGATTTAGAATGCCAGTTTCAACTTCAATTTTGTTGTTAAGTGCATTTGCTACACAGGCTAGTTCTATTACAAGTATTCTCCAAAAAAGCTTTTTTGGATATTTTATCGCTTTTGCACTTGCAATTATTGTTTGGCTATTAACTACAAATATTTTTGAAAAATATAAAAACTCCAAACCATCTAAATTATGGCTGCCACTGCAGTGGATATCAAGTGGCGCTTTATGGTCTACTTGGATTATGCAGGATATGGCAAATGTTGCAGTTGTATTACCTCGATCTTTAACCTTAGATCAGTTTTTAGTAGTAAGTTCATTCATTTTCTTTGGTCTAGGTTTATTATTTTATCTGAGAGGAGATAGAATTCAAAAAATTGTTACTGAAAAAACAGATATAATTGATGTTAGAGCAGCTACAGTTGTTGATTTTATATACGCCTGTCTTTTATATTATCTTAAAGTAATTAGCACTATTCCAATAAGTACTACATGGGTTTTTATAGGCCTTTTAGGTGGTAGAGAATTAGCCATTAATATAAAATTATACTCAAAAGGGAATTATATAAAAGCATTAAAAATGATTTCTAAAGATGCGCTATATGCTGGAATCGGACTCGCTGTATCTTTAGCATTAGCTTTATCAATTAATGAAAATATGAGAGATCAATTATTTAATTAATTTTAATTCTCTCAGGAATTATAATTGCATTTGGAAAGAGTTTTTTAAACTTTTGATACTCTTCATTTACCTTAAATCTATCGGTATACTGACCAATTTTCACTCTATAATTTGGCTGGGTAAAAACTGTATTTTTAAATATAAGACTATCAATTTCAGATATTTTCTGTTCAGTTTCTTCTGCTTTATTTCTATCGTCACCTAAATAAAGTTGGATAGTGAAACCGTCTAAAAATTTAATATTATCACTTTCACTTCTTATGATTTGGATAATAGTATCTAACTCTAAGCTTATATTATTTTTAACCTGACTAGAAGAAATAACTTTTTCTTCTTTAATGGATTTTTTTGGTTGTTCTTGTGATCTTAAAATAGATAAATCTTCATAATATCCTCTCTCCTCGTTTTTAGATGTAATTGTTTTTTGAGTGCTACAAGAAAAAAGGATAGCAAAAGAAAGAAAGAAAATTAATCCTCTATTATCACACATTTTTCTTCATTTATATCATTTTCAACCTTCTTGAATTTAATATCTTTTTTGATTGATCCATCAGTGTATTTTACTGAAACTCTAGAATTCCTACCATATGTTTTCTCTGATCTAATTGGTTTAGTTTTTTCTGGTGCNGATGTTCTGTTACCAGTTAATAAAGATCTTGATTCTTCTTTGTTTGTTTGGTAAGACTCTTTCTTACTTGCCGAACTTTTATTTTCTTGNACTTGACTAGGGTTTTGAACAGGAATTAGACACTTTGTCAAAAATGAGACTGTGTCTTGGTTAACCTTTGCAATAAATTTCTTNAACAATTCAAAACCTTCAAATTTATAAATAACTAGAGGATCTTTTTGCTCATAAACAGCGCTCTGAACTGATTGTTTTAGATCATCCATCTCTCTTAGATGTTCTTTCCAATTAAAATCAATCATTCCTAGTGCAACAATTTTTTGCATTTCTACTAATATACTTTTACCCTCATCTTCTATNACATCATCTAAATTAATTGATACACCTATTTGCTTAGATCCATCAGTAAATGGAATAAGTACATCCTTGACAACTGCACCTCTTTCTTTTTTTATTTTTTTAATTATTGGCATTGCAGCTGAAATAATACTGCTATTCTTTTTTTCATAATTTTCAATAACCTTTTGATATAATTTTTCTGTTATTGTTGANCTATCACTTTTATAAAATTCNTCATTTGAATAATCACTAAAGTCTAAACCTAGAACAGTTAATACATTTAATCTAAAATCATCGTAGTTTTCAGAATCTTTAGTGGTTAACACAATATCTTCACATGTATCATAAAGCATGTTAAGTATATCTACATCAAGTCTTTCACCGTTTATGGCATTTCTTCTTTTTTTGTAAATCACCTCCCTTTGAGAATTCATTACATTATCATATTCCAATAATCTTTTTCTTATTGCAAAGTTATTTTCTTCAACCTTCTTTTGAGCTCTCTCAATCGATTTAGTTATCATGCTATGTTGAATTACTTCATCTTCATCCATATTCATTCTGTCCATAACTTTTATCATTCTGTCAGATCCAAAAAGTCTCATGAGGTTATCTTCAAGAGAAACAAAAAATTGAGATGANCCTACATCTCCTTGTCTACCTGACCTACCTCTTAACTGTCTATCTACTCTTCTTGATTCATGTCTTTCTGTTCCAACTATTGCTANTCCACCACTTTCTCTAGATTCTTCGGTTAATTTAATATCNGTACCTCTACCTGCCATATTAGTTGCTATTGTTACAGTTCCAGGCTTACCCGCTTCAGCTACTATATCGGCTTCTTTCGCATGTTGTTTTGCATTTAAAACTTGATGTTTAATTTTTTTCATATTAAGCATTCTACTTAATAATTCTGAAATTTCAACAGAAGTAGTACCGACTAAAATTGGTCTTCCATTGTTTCTAAGTTCTTCAATTTCATCNATAACTGCATTGAATTTTCCTTTTAATGTTTTGTAGACTTTGTCTTCCATGTCAGATCTAGAAATCTCTCTATTTGTTGGAATAACAACACAATCAAGTTTATATATTTCCCAAAATTCTCCAGCCTCGGTCTCAGCAGTACCCGTCATTCCTGATAACTTATTATACATTCTAAAGTAATTTTGTAACGTAATCGTAGCATAGGTTTGAGAGGCATCTTCAATTTTTACATTTTCTTTTGCTTCTATTGCTTGATGAAGACCATCAGAATATCTTCTTCCCTCCATTATTCTACCTGTTTGTTCATCAACAATTTTAACTTTAGAATCAATTACAACGTATTCTTGATCTTTCTCAAACATGGAGTATGCTTTAAGTAGTTGATTAATTGTATGTATTCTCTTTGTTTTAATACTATAATCTTGAATTATTTTTTCCTTTTCTTTTGCTATCTCATCAATTGGTTTATCAGAGTTCTCAAGTTTATTTATGTCTACTCCAATGTCTGGAACAATAAAAAAGTTATTATCATCACCTGAGCTAGTAATATTATCAATTCCTTTTTCAGTAAGTTGAATGCTGTTNCTTTTTTCTTCAATAGTAAAATAAAGAGGCTCGTCAGCTTCTGGCATNAATTTTGAATTATCTTGNAGGTAATAGTTTTCAGTTTTTTGCATTATAGCCTTAGTACCTATCTCGCTTAAATATTTTATGAGAGGCTTATATTTTGGTAATCCTCTATGTGCTCTAAATAATGATAATCCACCTTCATCTTCCTTGCCTTCTGATATTAATTTTTTTGCCTCAGCTAAATATTGTGTTACAAGTTTTTTTTGTAAATCAAATAATTTTTGAATTCTAGGTTTAAGTTCAAAAAACTCATGATCATCACCTCTTGGGACTGGTCCAGAAATAATTAATGGAGTTCTCGCCTCATCGATTAGGACTGAGTCTACCTCATCTACCATGGCAAAATTATGTTCTCTTTGAACTAATTCACCTTTCTCTCTAACCATATTATCTCTTAAGTAATCAAATCCAAATTCATTATTCGTTCCATATGTAATATCTGCATTGTAAGCANTTATCCTATCTTTTGAATTAGATTCATGTTTATCTATGCAGTCAACTNTTAGTCCGTGAAATTCGAATATTGGAGCATTCCATTCAGCATCTCTTTTTGCTAAGTAGTCATTTACNGTCACTATATGGACACCTCTTTCTGATAGNGCGTTTAAATAAGCTGGAAGTGTTGCAACCAATGTTTTCCCTTCACCNGTAGCCATTTCTGAAATTTTNCCTTGATGTAAAACAATCCCTCCGATTAATTGAACATCGTAGTGAATCATATTCCATTTTATATCAACTCCTGCAGCAGACCACTCATTATACCAAACAGCTTTAGATCCATCAATTTCAATATTATCTTTCTTACTTGCTAATTCTCTATCGAAGTCTGAAGCGGTAACTTCCAAACTTNCATTTTCAGTAAATCTTCTTGCTGTTTCCTTTACAACTGCAAATGCTTCTGGTAAAAGTTCATTAAGAGTTTTTTCAATAATCTCTTTTTGCGATTCCTTAAGGGAATCTATTTCATTTAGAATATTTTCTTTTTCAGACAATGAACCATCTGATTTTTTATATTTTTCTCTTAGGCTATCAATTACTTGATNAGANTCNTTAAGNTTATTTTGAATTATTTCTTTAAACTCAAAAGTCTTATTTCTTAACTCATNATCTGANATGTTTTTAAGTTTATCAAATTCTANATTGATATCATCAACTAAAGGATAGAGATCCTTTAGNTCTTTATCAGATTTTGAACCTAAAATTTTTTTTATGAAGCCAAACATAGTATTTANACAAATTTAACAATTGATAATCAGATATATTTAAATCGTTTATTATAATTGCGAAATTATGAAAAAATATCTACTTATTTTATTTGTTAGTGCAGGCTGTAATTTCTCNAATATTGATTATACAAAAATAAATATAATTACCTCTTTAGTACAGACCGAAAAAGTTGAAAGAGATATTGANGATCCAGCAATTTGGTATAACAAAACTAACCCTTCAGAAAGTTTAATTATTGGTACTCAAAAAGATGAAAATGGGGCTTTGGTTGTATACGGATTAGATGGAAAGATTGACAAAAATAAAACTATATATAACTTATCNAGACCTAATAATGTTGACGTCATTTACAATGTTAATTTNGGTGANGATACAATTGATATAGTAGTNACTACAGAAAGATTTAAAAATAATTTAAGAATTTTTTCATTACCAGATATGCGAGAACTAGACGGTGGAGGACTTAGAGTTTTTGAAAATGAAAAAAATCCAGAACCTATGGGAGTTGCATTATGGAAGGATGATGAAGGTAATGCTCATGCA
>NZWZ01000010.1 GCA_002701745.1 Flammeovirgaceae bacterium | reverse complement strand
GTTGCAAGTGGTGGAAATGAATATTCAATTTATTCTCCAGAATTGAGAGATAGGTTATACTATAATGTAAATAATAATTTTATAAAATCAGATCAAATTCTTCCTNCNGGTNTATTTGAAAGTTCNTCAGTTGTAAAGAATTATGATTTTGATCTTGACGGAGATGANGATTTATTTGTTGGCACAAGACTTATTCCTCAAAAATATGGTTTGCCNTCTAATGGGTATCTTTTAGAAAATGATGGTTNCGGTAANTTTAAAAATGTATCNGATGTAATTGCAAAAGATTTGAAAGANGTAGGNATGATTACNGANGCTGACTTCTTNGATTATGATTCTGATGGTGATTNTGATTTAATNTTAGTTGGTCATTGGATGCCTATTACATTATTAGAAAATAGGGANGGTAAATTTTATTTTAAAAANATTGANGNTTTTGAAAANTCAAATGGNTGGTGGAATTCAATNGAAGTTAATGATTTAAATAACGATGGNTTATTAGATTTAGTNATTGGAAATCANGGTGAAAACTCAAGNTTTAGAGCTACTAAATCTAAACCTNTAANTATGTATATTAATGATTTTGATGATAATAATAGTTTAGANCAAGTAATTTTTCAATATAATGGAGANAGCTCTTANACNNTGGCACTTAGNCANGATTTAGTTATGCAGATGCCAGGTCTAAAGAAAAAATATTTAAAGTATAANAGCTATAAAAATCANACTGTTNATGATATTTTTAATTTAGAAAAAATAAAATCTAGTNANATTAATTATGTCTATAATCTTAAAACATCAGCATTNATAAATAATGGTANTGNTTTTTCNAATTTAGAACTACCANTTGAAACTCAATTTTCNAATGTATTTGCNNTTGANATTAATGATTATAATAATGATGGATATAATGANATNATACTAGGNGGTAATTTATATAATGTGAANCCTGAGGTNGGAANNTATGATGCTAATTATGGTCAAATCCTTCTNGGTAATAATAAATTAGATTATAAGGTTGCCCCATATAAAAAATCAGGATTATTGTTTAAAGGTCAAGTAAGAGATTTTTCTACTTTNAAAAATTTAAAAGGAGATAATTATCTAATTGTTCTAAATAATAGTGACTCTCTCCAGTCTTATACTTTCTAAATGAAATATTTTCTTATTCTTACGTTTCTATTTTTAATTTCATGTGAGAAAAAAGAAAAGTTATTTTCAGAGATATCTCCCCTTCAATCAAATATTGACTTTAGTAATGATTTAAATGAGAATGATAAATTTAATTTAGTTGAGTACCTATATTTTTATAATGGAGGTGGTGTAACAACTGGCGATATTAATAATGATGGTCTGATTGATATTTATATTTCTTCAAATCAGGGTTTAAATAAGCTCTATCTAAATAAAGGAGGTTTTGTATTTGAAGACATATCCAAAACAGCTGGAGTGCAATCCAAGGGAGAGTGGAAAACAGGTGTCTCCATGATAGATATTAATGGAGATGGATTTTTAGATATTTATCAAACAAGATTAGGCGGATACAAAAATATATCAGGTAAAAATGAACTTTATATTAATAATGGAGACTTAACTTTTTCTGAAAGAGGAATTGAATATGGTCTTGATTTTGAAGGTTTTTCTACACATGCAGCATTTTTTGATTATGATTCTGACGGAGATCTTGATATGTATTTACTTAATCATTCTGTTCATACTGAAAGAAGCTATGGCAACTCTAANTTGCGATTTAATAAAAGTGAAAAATCTGGAGACAAGTTATTTCGTAATGAAATCAGTGAAGGATCTTTGAAATTTGTAGACGTATCTGATGAGTCAGGAATACTAAGTAGTAATATTGGTTATGGACTAGGGATATCAATAAGTGATATAAATAGAGATGGTTGTGATGATATTTATATATCTAACGATTTTAGAGAAAATGATTATCTGTATATAAATAATTGTGATGGAACATTTTCAGAAAGTTTGGAAAGTTACATTAATTATACTTCTAGGTTTTCTATGGGAAATGATATATCAGATATAAATAATGATGCATATCCAGATATTATGGTGTTGGATATGTTGCCTCAAGATGAATATGTATTAAAAAGCTCTGCTGGTGAAGATTCATATGAAATATATAAAATGAAACTAGACTTTGGTTTTAATAAACAGTTTACCAAAAACACTTTACAACTAAATAATGGAAATAGCTCCTTTTCTGAAATATCTCAGTTACTTGGAATCCACGCAACAGACTGGAGTTGGTCAACATTAATTGAAGACTTTGACCTTGACGGTAATAATGATGTGTATGTAACTAATGGTATTGTTAAGAGACCAAATGATATGGATTATATCAGTTTTTTATCTAATGAAGAGATTTCTGGAGGTTTAGTTCAAAACCCAAGTCTCAAAAATATTGATTTGTTGAAAGAAATGCCTGATGGCAGAGTAGCAAATTATGCATTCAAAAATTTATCTGGATTTAGGTTTTCAGATGTATCTGAGGAGTGGGGCTTAGATTTTGAGGGGTATTCTAATGGAGCTACTTATGATGATTTTGATAATGATGGTGATAATGATTTGATAATAAATAATATTAATGACAATGCTATCTTATATAATAACAATACTAAAAATGNAAATNCTAATCATATCAAATTTATATTTAATGGAGAAGGTTTTAATGTTTATGGAGTAGGCGCTAAGGTTACAATATGGAGTGATGGGAAGTCATATTATAAAGAGAATTTTTTAAATAAAGGTTTCATGTCTTCAAGATCATCTGGAATAGTTTTTGGTTTAGGGGANTCTAATTTAATTGATTCAATTCAGGTGTTATGGCCATCAAAAAAAAATCAAACTTTATATGATGTAGCTACAAATCAAACAATTAAGCTTAATGAAAATGAGGCAACTCAAAAAAATCAGAAATCTAAATTAAATTCACAAACAGTATTTTCTGATGTCTCTGATAAAAATCTGCTCGAATATTCTCATAATGAAAATTTATTTAATGATTTTAATAGGGAGAGATTAATTCCTTACATGATTTCTAGAGAGGGGCCAGCGATAGCTATTGCTGACGTAAATGGTGATAATATAAATGATGTNTTTATTGGATCACCTTCTTTTCAGAAATCGGAATTGTTTATAGGAAATGAAAATAAAAAATTTACTTTATCAGATCAAAAAGATATTCATGAAGATTTGTTATCTGAGGATGTTGATGCTTTATTTTTTGATGCAGATGCAGATAATGATTTGGACTTATATGTAGTAAGTGGAGGGAATGAGTTTTCAGAAACAACAAATAGCTTAAAGGACAGGTTGTATATTAATGATGATGGGTTTTTTAAAAAACAAAAAGATCTCCCTCAAATTATTCAAAATAATTCAGTCGTTATAAATTATGATTATAACCTTGATGGATACGAAGATTTATTTGTTGGAGGAAGAGTTATTTCTAATAATTATGGTAAAACACCAACTAGTTACCTACTATTAAATCAAAAGAATGGGAACTTTAAAATAGATAAAATTTTTACTGATCTTGGTATGATTACTGATGCCAAATGGGAGGATATTAATGGGGATGGCA
This sequence comes from Flammeovirgaceae bacterium, assembly GCA_002701745.1. Taxonomy (GTDB): domain Bacteria; phylum Bacteroidota; class Bacteroidia; order Cytophagales; family MED-G16; genus MED-G16. Next base: position 4,913 of record NZWZ01000010.1, on the reverse strand, counting down.
TAAAAGATTTAATTACTTGCGGGGATTGGAATAATATAAACCTATTTTATAACGATGGCACTAGCTTAGTAAAAGACTCTTCTTTTATTGGTAATGATTTATATGGATGGTGGTTTTCAATAGAAACTGCAGATTTAAATAATGATGGACGAATGGATTTAATTATTGGAAATATCGGTAATAACACTAAATTAAAACCCTCAGTAAATAATCCAATTAGAATGTATATAAATGACTTTGATAATAACTCTAAGTCTGAAAATATTATAACATACATGCTNAACGGAAAGGAATATCCATTAGCAAATAAGGATGAACTGACTAAAGAATTGAATTATTTAAAAAGAGAGTTTTTCTATTACAAGGATTTTGCTGGCTTAGAAATTAATGAGATTTTTTCAGAAAAAATATTATCGGAGAGTGAGATTTTATTTGTAAATGATTTTAATTCTAAGGTTTTGATAAATAGAGGTTCTGAATTTGAGCAAATAAATTTACCGTTAATTTCTCAGATTGCACCTGTTAGAGATATTCAAGTATTAGATTTCAATAATGATAATACAGAAGATATTCTTCTNGTTGGTAACAACTCAAATGTTTCAACATATTTTGGTTCTTTTGAGTCNAGTTATGGNATACTATTAAAAGGAAATGGAGATGGGACTTTTGATTATATAAATCAGAAAAAATCCGGCTTAAAATTAAGAGGTGATATAACTAAAATTTTGCCTTTAGATAAAAATAAATCTAAATTTGTTATTGGAAAAAACAATGATAAAATTTCTATAATTAGTTTAGATAATGAAAAATAAAATTCTACTATTTCCAGTTTTTATTTACTTCCTTNTTTCATGTTCTTCATATGAGAATTATCAGAAAAATATTGAATTTTATAACGATCCTGATCTTTTTCATAATTCCATGCAAAAGCTTACTGATGTAATAGTNTATGATATTTTTTCTCCTCCTGTGGCTTCAAGAATTTATGTATATCCATCTATTGCCGCTTATGAAGTTTTAAGAAATTCAAGCTCAAATTATAAAAGTTTAGCAGGTCAATTAAATGGCTTAGACCCTATTCCTGAACCTGACTTAACTAAGGAATATTCTTTCCCAATTGCGAGTATTCATGCTTTTTTAACAGTTGGAAAAGATTTAATCTTTTCAGAAAATAAAATTTCATCTTATCAAAATGANCTATATGCTGATTTTAAAAANATGGGAGTACCTAAAGATATTTTAGAAAGATCATTAGATTATGGTGAAAAAGTTGCTAGTCATATTAAAAATTGGTACGAAGATGATAACTATAAACAAACAAGATCATTTCCAAAATATACTATCCAGAGAGGTGATGATTTTTCTTGGAAACCCACACCTCCAGATTACATGGAAGGTATTGAACCTCATTGGAATAAGATTAGACCTTTAGTTATAGATTCATCTAATCAGTTTGTAATTAAACCTCCTCCTACTTTTAGTTTAAATCAAGAATCTGAATTTTATAAAGACTTAATTGAGGTTTATGAAATTGGTAATAATTTATCCGAAGAACAAAAAGAAATAGCAAGTTTTTGGGATTGTAATCCTTACGTATCTCATCACAAAGGGCATGCCATGTTTGCCACAAAAAAAATTACCCCTGGAGGACATTGGATTGGAATTACCAAAATTGCTTCTAAAAAAGTGAATTTAGATTTAATGGAGACAATACATACTTATGCTATGGTTTCTATTAGTTTATTTGATGCGTTTATTATATGTTGGGATGAGAAATGGAGAAGTATTTTAGTTAGGCCTGAGACTGTTATTAATCAACATATTGATAGTGATTGGATTCCATTTTTACAGACACCTCCTTTCCCTGAGTATACTTCTGGGCACTCAGTTATTTCAAGATCAGCTGCTAGAATACTGACTCATCTTTTGGGAGATAACTTTGAGTTTTTAGACACCTCCGAAGAGAAATACGGTCTACCTGCGAGGAATTTCAAATCTTTTTTTCATGCATCAGAAGAAGCTGCAATTAGTCGAATATATGGAGGTATTCACTATATGCCGGCAATAACTTATGGAGTTGAACAAGGTGAAAAAGTAGGTAATCACATAATCAATAAAATGAAGACGAAACAAAATTTAATTTCTAGTAATTAAGCTATGAAATATATAATTGCTCTAGATCAGGGAACAACGAGCTCAAGGGCTTTACTTATTAATGAAGTTGGAAAGCTAATTGATGTCAAACAAAAAGAGTTTAAACAAATTTTTCCTAAACAGGGCTGGGTAGAACATGATCCAATTGAAATTTTAAATACTCAATTAGAAGTTTTTGAAGAACTTATAAGTACTATTTCACTGAGTGATATAATTAGTATTGGAATCACAAATCAAAGAGAAACTACTGTTATCTGGGATAAAGAAACTGGTAAACCTTTATATAATGCTATTGTGTGGCAAGATAAAAGGACTTCAGGGATATGTGATCAAATGAAAAAAGATGGTTTGGAATCATATACTAGAGAAAATACTGGGTTAGTCATTGACTCTTATTTTTCAGCGACTAAAATTAAGTGGATAATTGAAAATGTAGAAGGGGTGAAGACTAAAATAAACGAAAATAAAGTTTTATTTGGGACAATAGATACCTGGCTAATTTATAATATGACTTCTTTTAAAAATCATGTTACTGACTACACAAATGCATCAAGAACAATGATTTATAATATTAAAAATCTTGAATGGGATGATAAATTATGTGATTATTTAAAAATACCAAAATCGATTTTACCAGAAGTTATAAATTCATCATCAGATTTTGGAAACTTCAATTATAATGGATTTGAAATTCCTATTCATGGAGTTGCAGGAGATCAACAAGCAGCATTATTTGGCCAATCTTGCTTTGAAGATGGTATGGTAAAAAACACTTATGGAACAGGATGCTTTCTTTTAATGAATACAGGAAAGAATTTTAAGTTGTCAGAAAATGGATTGATTACAACATTAGCATGTACCTTCGATGATAAAGTTAATTATGCTTTGGAGGGAAGTGTTTTTATAGCTGGTGCTGCTATACAATGGTTAAGAGATTCTTTAAAAGTAATTGGTAAAGCTTCAGAAACTGAGAAAATTGCTCAATCAATAGAAAAATTACATGATATATATGTGGTTCCAGCTTTTGCAGGATTAGGAGCTCCTTATTGGGATATGTATTCTAGAGGAGCAATATTTGGATTAACAAGAGATACTGGTGTTGATCATATTATTAAGGCAACTCTTGAATCCTTGGCTTATCAGACTAAAGATATTATTGATGTTATGGAAAAAGATTCAGGTATAAAATTGAAATCTCTTAAAGTTGATGGTGGTGCATGTATGAACAATTACCTGATGCAATTTCAGTCAGACCTATTAGATTGTGAGGTGTTAAGACCAGAAATAATTGAAACTACTGCAATGGGTGCAGGTTACCTTGCTGGTCTTCAAAGTAATATATGGGATAAAGATCAGATAATAAAAAATCAAAAAATAGATAGATCATTTAATCCAACAATTAACGATAGTGAAAGAGAAAAAATGTACAGAGGTTGGAAGAAAGCAGTTAATAGAACCTTCAATTGGATAGAAAAATAAATTTTTTAGATACTTCTTTAAGATCTAATTATAAAAAACATATTACTAATAAAAATTTTGATGTTTTAATAATTGGTGGGGGTATTACTGGTGCAGGAATTTGTTTGGATGCTGCTTCTAGAGGTTTAAGTGTGTGTCTTATTGAAATGAATGATTTTGCATCTGGAACTAGTAGTAAATCAACTAAATTAATTCATGGGGGATTAAGATATCTAGAGCAATTTAAGTTTAGATTGGTTCATGAAACCGGTAGCGAGAGAGCAATACTCCATAATCTAGCTCCTCATATTGTTAAGCCTGAGAAGATGTTACTTCCAATTGTTAAGAATGGTAAGTTAAATAAGTTTTCCACTAGAGCTGCTCTTTTAGTTTATGATTACCTGGCAAATGTAAAGGGAAACGATAGAAATAAAGTCTTAACTAAAAGTCAGATATTAAATAAAGAGCCATTGCTAAAAAACAATAATCTTTTAGGAGGCGCAGTATATTCTGAATATAGAACTGATGATAGTAGACTAACAATTGACTTGATTAAAAAATCAATAGATTATGGCGCGTGCCCTATTAATTATATTAAAGGTGAGGAGTTTACATATTCTAGAAAAGGATCTATAAATGGTATAAAATGCAGTGATCAATTATCAGATAATTTGATGAATATTAACTCTAAAGTTATAATTAATGCATCGGGTTCCTGGACAGATGAAGTTTTAAAGGGTAGGAGTAAAAAATTAGTTTTATCGAAAGGTGTTCATGTAGTTGTTTCAAGAAAAAAATTTAATATAAATCAGTCTCTGTATTTTGATGCAATTGATTCTAGAATGATTTTTGCAATTCCAAGAGGTGATACAGTTTATATTGGTACAACAGACACAAAGTTCGAGCATGGGAAGGATAAATTACATGTTTTAGAGAGTGAGGTAGAATATCTTATCGAATCTGTTAAAAATACATTTTCTATTTCAATGGATAAAAAAGATATTATTTCGTCATGGGTTGGATTGAGACCTCTAGTTAAAGATGGAAATAAAAAAGTTACAGAAATTTCAAGAAAGGACGAGATATTTATTTCTGAGAAAGGACTTATAACAATAGCTGGAGGTAAACTAACTGGATATAGGAAAATGGCTCAAAGAGCAGTAGATTTTGCAATTAGATCTTTAAAAATCAGAAAAATTAAGTCTAAAACTAAGTCAATAAATTTATTCACTTATGATGAAGATTTTTGTAGAAAAAAATTTAATGATAATGGTATATCAGATAAAAAATTTAAAAGACTT
>NZWZ01000009.1 GCA_002701745.1 Flammeovirgaceae bacterium | reverse complement strand
ACTCAGAAAAAAATTGAATTGGGGATTAGACCTAAGAAATTAAAAGAAATTTAATTTTATTTCGTTATTAGAAATCATGAAACTTAAAATATTATTTTTTCTNCTATTTATTTCTAAATATTGNGTTTCTCAATTTTTAGAGCCAGGNTTTAGTGTGGGTATAAACTCTTATTCAGGGGACATAAAAAGAGGATACTCTTTAAGCTCTGGTTCTCCAGGATTTGAAATATTCAACAGATTTAATATAAGTCCACATCAATCATTCAAGATATCATATAANAGAGGTAATATTAGCGGAAAAGAATATATAAAAGACGCATTNTCTNTCAATAGAAATATGTGGTTTAAAAGTAAATTTTCAGAGTTCTCAGCTAAAATAGAATATAATTTTTTAGATTATTTTGATGAAGTTGAAAGAGAAAACTTNACCCCCTATCTTCTCTTTGGAATTGGAGGNACTATCTTACAAAACTTGACCANTANAGATGATGAACTGTCAAAAAATAAAAAACTCTTTTTAAACATACCNTTTGGATTAGGATTTAAATATTTGATTAACAAGCAGTTTTCACTAGCCATTGAATTTGAAATTAAAAAAACATTTTACGATAAAATAGATTATTTAACTGGAGCAATCACAAAAGATATTGATAATATCACAGGTCTCGAATTCAACAACAGTCAAAAAAATTTTCAATATGGAAGTGGCAACAATAACGACTTNTATTATTTTACAGGCATAAGCTTAAGTTACATTTTTTATAAAATACCCTGTCCAAAAAACTCTGCACCTTATAATAGTATATATTAAATTTGTAGTATGAATAAAGAAGANATACCCCAACATATTGCGATAATTATGGATGGTAACGGGAGNTGGGCNAAGATTAGNAATGAAAANAGAATACAAGGTCATATAAAAGCAAAAAAAAGCGTAAGGGAGTCNATAGAATTTTGTGTAGAAAAAAAAATTAAGTATNTAACATTATTTGCTTTTTCAACTGAAAATTGGAAAAGGCCAAAATTAGAGGTTCAAGCTCTAATGAATTTGTTAAATAACGTAATAAGTGATGAACTAAATANTTTAAAGAATCAAAANATTAAACTTAAAGTTATCGGAGACCTTAGTCNANTACCTAAAAAAACAAAAGAAAGCTTGGAACTTGCAATAAACGAAACCTCAAAAAACAAAGGCTTATGCTTAATATTAGCTATTAACTACTCAGGTAAATGGGACATATTCAACGCAACAAAAAAAATTTTAGAAACAAAACAAAAACTTGATTTAGCTAATTTTAACGAAAAANTTTTTGAAAAAAACTTATCTACATATAATATTCCNGATCCTGAATTGATTATTAGAACTAGNGGCGAGGAAAGGATAAGTAATTTTTATCTGTGGCAGGCTGCTTACTCTGAGTTATACTTCACGGATATTTTATGGCCAGATTTTAATAAAAATGAATTAAATAATGCTATTTTCGAGTTTAAAAACAGAAACAGAAGATTTGGAAAGCTTTAAATAATGAAAAAATATATATTGATTTTTCTTTTATNACTANGTTCANAAATTGGATTATCTCAAATCCGATATGACTTAAATAATGAACAGCAAATNGCGATTAGCTACACTAATCCTAAAGTGTATGAAGTTGCAGAAATAGAAGTAATTGGAGAAAAATATTTAGATGAAGTAGCNCTAAAGTCTTTAGCTGGNATTAAAGTTGGAGATAATATTTCTATTCCGGGAGAGGCAATATCAGGCGCTATAAAGAAATTATGGAAACAAGGAATAATAGGAGATATTAAAATTGTCATNAATAAAATTGAAGATGATAAGGTTTATTTATCTATAGTTCTGAAAGAAAGACCAAGACTAAGTACATTCAATATAAAAGGAATTGGAAGAACACAAAAAACTGAATTAACTGAAAAAATAAATTTAATCAGAGGTAGAATTGTAACTGACGCAGTNTTAAAAAANACACAAAATATAATTGAAACATTCTTCAAGAAAAAAGGATTTTATAATGTTGATGTTGGNATTAAACAAGAAATCGATACTATCGTCGCAAATAGCATAAAACTTGATATAAATGTTACAAAAAATAAAAAGGTTAAAATTGATAATGTTTCTTTTGAAGGAAACAAAAATTATTCTGACGCCAAGTTAAAAGGTAAACTTAAAAAGTCTGGAGAAAGAGTAAGGATAACTTTATTTAAAGAAATATTCGATAAAACTTTATCATTNATTAAACCTAAAAATTTATTTGGTGAAAAAAANGGAATAAAACCNAATGAGGTAATTGAATTTGTAACTGACAANGCAAAAATTAATATATTAAAATCAAGTAAATTTATTGCNGCTGAACTTGAAAATGATAAAGATAATTTAATAGCTTTCTATCAATCTAAAGGATACAGAGATATAAAAATTGTTNATGAGAATATTACAAGAAAAGGAGATTATATTGATTTAGAATTAAATATTGATCCTGGAAACANATATTATTTTAGGAACATAAACTGGACAGGAAACTATATATATGAAGAAGATGTTTTAAATGAAGTTCTTGGGATAAAACCTGGAGATATATATGATACAGAAACTTTAGAAAAAAAAATAACTTATAATCCAACTGGATCTGATGTATCAGGGTTATATCAGGATAATGGTTACCTTTTTTCTAATATACAACCCATAGAGGTAGGAATAGTTAACGACTCTGTTGATATAGAGATGAGAGTTTATGAGGGGGCACAAGCCACAATAAACAAAATATTAATCAAAGGAAATGACAGAACAAGTGATCATGTAATTAGAAGAGAACTTAGAACAATACCAGGTCAAAAATATAATAGATCTGAATTAATAAGAACGCAAAGGGAGCTTTCTCAGCTTGGTTATTTCGATCCAGAAAACATCAACCCTATTCCTGTTCCTAATCCCCAAAATGAGACTGTTGATATTACTTGGGAGGTTCAAGAAAAGCCTAGTGATCAAGTGGAGCTATCTGGTGGTTGGGGTGGATACTTTGGGTTCGTAGGAACAGTTGGTTTAAGCTTTAGTAATTTCTCAGTAAAAAATATTAAAGATCTAGATAAATGGAGACCNCTACCTGTTGGTGATGGTCAAAAACTATCCGTGAGAGTTCAAGCAAATGGAAGNCAATTTCAAACCTATTCTTTTACTTTTTCAGAACCATGGCTCGGTGGCAGAAAACCTAATAACTTTAGTATAAATTATAGTTATTCTGTTAATAGAATGTTAGATTTCTTTGGAACTGGAGGTTACAATCCATACGGTGGATATGGAGGATACGGTGGACTNGGTGGATATGGTGGNTACGGTGGACTTGGTGGATATGGTGGATACGGTGGATATGGTGGATATGGTGGATATGGTGGATATGGTGGATATGGTGGATATGGATATGGTGGACAAACATCTAAGGATAGTAAAATTATTGGTTCAATGAAAGTTCATGCTATAACAATTGGATTGGGTAGAAGAATTGTCTGGCCTGATGACTTCTTTATTATATCAAACTCATTACTTTACTACAATTATGACCTATTTAATTTTGGACAATCACTTGGTTTTGATACAGGCGTTACAAACACCATAGCATTTAAAACAAATATTTCAAGAAATAGTGTAGATAACCCAATGTTTCCAAGAAGTGGGTCTATGTTTTCTTTGGATGTTGCAATTACACCTCCATACTCTAAATGGAATAATATAAATTATGAAACCGCTGAACCTCAAGAAAGATATAAATGGGCTGAATACCATAAGTGGATGTTTGATTCTAAATTCTACACTAGAATTATTGGAGATCTAATTTTAGAATCTAGAGCTCATTTTGGATATATAGGTGCTTATGGAGATGAAAATAAAATTGGTCCTTTCGAAAGATTTTATTTAGGAGGAGATGGATTATCTGGATCCTATAGTAACTTTTTATTAGGTACAGAAAGAATAGCACTAAGGGGGTATGAAAACAATTCTTTAGTTCCTTTAGATATGGAAAGAAATATAAGAGGTGGAACGATTTATAACAAATTTGTATTCGAATTGAGGCATCCGATTTCTTTAAATCCAAACGCTACCATTTTTGGATTAACATTTCTTGAAGCAGGAAATAACTGGAACTCCCAAAAAGACTTCAACCCTTTTGATCTTTATAGATCTGCAGGGCTAGGTGTTAGAATTTTTATGCCAGCTTTTGGATTATTAGGGATAGATTGGGGATATGGATTTGATAAACTACCGGGTCAACCAAATAGATCNGGACCACAGTTTCATTTTTCAATCGGGCAGCAACTACGATGATAAGATCATTTTTTCTTTTTTTATTTTTAATATTTACAACAGATGGGTTCTCTCAAAAGTTTGGATATGTAAACTCAGACTTTATATTAAATAGTATGCCTGAATATAAAGAAGCATTAACCGAGATAGATAATCTTTCAAAAGCATGGGAAAAAGAAGTAAGCGATATGTATTTAGAGTTAGAAAAAAAAGAAATTATTCTTAAAAACGAGGAGATATTACTAACTAAAGAAATGTATGAAGAAAAAAGAATTCTACTTGATGAGGAGTGGAAAGAAGCTAGAGGTTACCAACAGAAGGTATTTGGGTTTGAGGGTCTATATTTTTTAAAAAAGAAGGAGTTGATTCAACCTATACAAGATATTCTATTTGAATCAATTGAAAATGTAGCTAAACAAAACAGATTACAGATAATATTTGATAAATCCTCAGAGCCTGTATTATTGTATACAAATCCAATTCATGACTACACTGATTATGTGATGGAAGATTTAGGACTAACTAAAAAAAATAACTAATTTTGTCTCTAAATTTTATATTATGAAAAAAATAAGTTTAATTATAGTAAGTGTCTTCTTTATCAATTTTATCTCAATAGCTCAAGATATTAAGATAGGATATACAAATGTTGAGTATATACTTAGCTTTTTGCCTGAAACTAAACAAGTACAAAGTGAAGTACAAGCTTACGGAACTCAGCTTCAAAATCAGTTGCAATCTAAAATAACAGATTTTCAAAGTAAAGCAGATGCATTTCAGAAAACAGCAGCTACAATGACTGATCTTATAAGAGCAGACAAGCAAGAAGAATTACAAAATCTTCAAGCTTCTATTCAAAAATTCCAAAATGAAGCACAAACATCAATTGCGCAGAAAGAGCAAGATTTATTCAAGCCACTTTTTGAAAAAATTAGCAATGCAATTAATGTAGTTTCAGAAAGAGAAAATTATAGTCATGTCCTAAGTGCTGGTGTTCCAGGAGTTGATGTTCTTCTCTATGCAAGACCGACAGATGATATTTCAAATCTTGTTCTAGCAGAGTTAGGAATTGATCCACCAAGTGGTAGCAACGATTAATAAGATAATTTTTTATTTTTTTAATCCTATCTCTTTCAGTCTTTCTTCTAGAAACTGACCCGCTGTCATATCATCAAATGATTTAGGATTATTTTCATCTATACAATTATCTAGACATGTTAGATCCATATCGGGCTTTGGATGCATGAAGAATGGAATTGAATATCTCGAAGTATTTAATTTTTCTTTTGAAGGATTTACAACTCTATGAACTGTAGACATAAGTTTCTTATTGGTTAGTCTCTCTAACATATCTCCAACATTTATAACTAACTGATCTGGTTCTGAGATAATTGGTATCCATTTTTCCTCCTTAGTTAATATTTCTAAACCATCAGCACTTGCCCCCATTAGAAGGGTGATTAAGTTTATATCACCGTGCGCTGCAGCCCTAACTGCACCATCTTCCACGTCTTCTGCTTTTAGGGGATAATAATGAATTGATCTCATAATACTTTCTCCCCCTTTAACTTTATTTGTAAAATAATCTTCTTCGAGATTTAAATAAACAGCAATAGCTTTCAATAAAGTAAGACCAATGTTTTCTANTGTAAGAAAAGCATTAGTTCCTNTTTCTTCAAAATCATTAACCTCAATAGGCCANATGTTTTTAGGNTTTGAAATAGCAGGATTTCCAATATGAAAAAATTCTTTNAGNTCTCCTTTAGAGCTTCCCTTAGCATGCTCTTGACCTTTTACAACATAGCCTCTTTGACCATATAACTCTGGAAAATAATATTTAATTTTCTTTTCATCATCAAGTTCAAAGAAAGACTTAATAGTAGAGTATAAACTTGATGTAATTTCTCCAGTTAATCCATGGTTTTTAATAATAGCAAATCCTGTTTGATTAAATGAATTACCTAGATCTTCCGAGAAAGTTTTTATATCAGCACTATCGCCATCTGTAAACTTTGATATGTCTAACGTAGGGACTTTACTTAAATAATCACTCATATTATTCTACAATTATTTCTATTGAATCTGACATTTCCTCTCCAAAAGATACATGAACACCATCGGCAAACTGAAGAGATATAATATATTTTCCTGGATCTAATTCAATGCTAGCGTCCGTTTGTCCCTTACCATAATGTAATGTTGAGTCACTTGTAGGAATAACCTCCCCTTCCGGCCAAAATCTTTGATTAATTAAAATATGGTGATGCCCATATCCTTCTTTAACAACTCCTGCTGGCTCAATTAACATACCTTCAACTCCCATATCAATAAAAACTGGACTAGCTACTGTTGCTCCGTCCTTAGGCCATTTAAAAAAAACTCTTTTGCTGCTCGGCTCAGCTTCAATAATCTCTTCATTCTGAACAGGCTTTTTGTTTGAGCAGCTATAAGTAAGAAGACATATGATAATGAGTATTAAATTCTTCATATTAATTAAATATTTCTTTTAAAATATTAGTAGAATTTAGATTTATATTAATATCTAAATTTCTACTATAGTGTTCAATAATTAAATTTATAACATTATTTCTTAAAATGTTATTAGACTTAATTTTTACTTCATAGCTATTATTGATACAAGCATCAACAAATAGGCTGATACCATCTTTTACGTTTTCACCGGTAAGGTGTTTTGAGTTTCCAATATCAATACCAAAATATTTAGAAAGTTTAATTAAAAATTGAATATGAAAATTAGAGTAGTTTACTTCTAATCTATCAAAGACGATTAAAGAATCTTTTATAAAATCAAAGTTGTCTTTTTGATCGTCATCATTTTGTGAAATTCTAGTTAAAAACTCAGATAAAAAGAAGCATACAGAAATTTTTTTCATGTCGAGATGAAGAGTTTTATAAGCATAATCTAGCTTGCTTTCTTTAATTCTCTGTAATCCAGGTGTTTTTTTATGATAAACCACCAAATCAAGAATATTCAACGGCTGAAATAAACCTATATTTTTTGATTTGGAGTTTCTAATTCCATTTATAATATATGATTGGAGACCAAATTGCTCAGTATATATTTTACAAATAATGGACGTGTCTCCATATTTAATATAATTTAGGACTATCCCCCTTGTCTTAGTAATCATAATACAAGTATCTTATTAATTAAGTTTTCATCTCCATTTTGAGATATTAGAAAAACTAAATATATCCCAGGAGAAATTTTATTTCCACCTGCAGAAATTAAGTTCCAACTAAAGCCACCTGCAAAAGTCTCCAATTCAATAATTACCTCTCCAGACAACGATGTGATTTTAATATAATTTTCATTTGACAAACCTGTAAAGTATAACCTATCATTATCCTTTATTTTTAGAGGATTAGGAAAGGTTTTAAAATTAGAAACATCAATATTAGGTTTAGATAATGATGTTTTTAATGAGACTAATCCTTCAGAAGTGTTTATAAAAGCTACCCCTAAATCATTAAACTTTATATTTTTTATTGTATCTGATAATATTGGTGAATTAGATAAATTAAACTGAAAAACAAATTTATTTTTTGTGTTATCAAAAACAAATATACCATCGTCTGAACCAATCCATATATTGCCAGCATAATCAACTTCAACTGTATTTATTTTTATCCCCTTAAATAAAAACTGAGACCCATCATTAGGAATTAAATAATTATTAAATTCTCTTGGATTAGATGATGAAAAATAAACTAAACCTTCATCCGTAGCAACCCACACATTATCATTCTTATCAATGCTAATGCTATTAACTTTATTTGTATTTAATAAATTGTTATTTTCATTTAGTTGAAAACATTCTTGAGTCAAAATATCAAAAACAAGTAACCCCCCACCTTTGTTTTTATCAAGCAAAATCCAAAGGAACTCATCATCTAAAGCGAAATAGGTAGGATATAAATTAGAGTTATTTTGAAGATTATAATATTGCCAATTATTATTAATATCTAAAGAAAGAAGAGGNTTTAATGAACCATAATTTAAAATCATTAATTTATTTTNAGTTGGCAAAATATCTGCAATATTAATACCAGCACCTGATTCGTTTAAAAGCAAAGAATTAGGAAAGGATTCATCAATTATTGTAGATTTATTATAATTTAAAATACCATCACTACTGGATGAAAAATATATTTCATTATTAAACTTTGCTACAGACGTTATGTTTTTAAAATTATCAAATGATATGTTTTTCCATTCTTCATTTTGGTATTTAATAGAAATATTGTTGTTATTAGAAGCGTAAATTTCATCACCTAATGAAAAAATTTTATCAGCTTCATGGTTTATATTATTTATAGGTGAAAAAAACTGTTGACTATTAACATTATATAATGAAAAGGTTTTCCCAGAAACCCATAAATCACCATCAGCATAAATAAAATCACTTATATCTTTTATATCCTGGGGAAGATCAACATCTACTATTTTCAAATCTTTAAAGNTCCCCAATAGATTATTATTGTTATTTAAATAATTAATATAAATTCCTGAGTTTATGTTCTTAACTTTTTGAATAGTTATATCGTCATCTCGATACAATGCAGAAAGAGAACTGTCGTATATGATACTTTTTGAGTAAAAATAAATTTCACCATTATTAGGAACCACTCCAAAAGGTTCATCAAAATTAAAATTTAGCTTTTCCCAAGATCTATAATCAAAAGGATTTAAAGAATTATCATAAAGAACATACACACCTGTAGTAGAAATTATGTAAATCTTATCATCATGAATTAATGATTCTAAAACATTTAGAGAACTTCCATTTTGACCAATATCCCTATAATTTTCAANAATATATTTTTCAGTNATTGAAATTANATAAAGACCNTGAGAGGTAGANGCGTATAANGTTTCATCATNTATNTTNAAAGAATTAATTGCANCTTCTTCNTCATCAAATCCTAAATTAATTATATGAGATTCCTCAGAATTATAAATTACTATATTACCATCCTGTAANCCAAGAATTAAATATTCTGAGTTCTTAGTTGTTTCTACAACNTTAAGGTTTATCAAATTCAGAGAGTTATTATTTCTTAAGATAGCTTTAGAATTTATATCCAAAGAAAATANACCATTTGAACTAAAAGAGTAGATGTTATCATCAAAAAAAACTATATGAAGAGGGTCTCNAATATTGAGATGAAAATCCCAATCATTATCAGTTATANATGTTTGTGCAACTAATTTTAAATTAATAAACAGCAGTAAAATAAATCCTCTACAAAAGATCATNTGTCAATTATTATTAATTTTAAATAAAATGAAATTAAATCATATAATTTTATACTTNAACGAAAAAAAAATTTAAAAATTGGATTTAAAAAAATCAATTGATANTCATTTAAAAATAGTTGAAAAAAAATTTAGCTTANGTAAAATAAAAGGNATTGATATAATTAATATNACAGAATCCAAACAACTCAATCTTTTNATTATTAAAAGTCTTTACGATCAGTGGNTATTAAACTTTGAAAAAAATAAATTAAAATATTTTAANTATGAAGCAGCAGATGTAGTTAAGGCTTCAGAAAATATGATGAANATACTTTCAAATAATATATNTATTGAGTTTAATGATTTTAAAANTATATTCAAACAAGCTTTTGAAANNCTTATATTCCTTACTACTNATCCAAAAGAGTTTATAAAAAAAGACTTACTAAGTTCAAATTTATANGATGAAGAAAAGCTTGAAAAAAAATCAAAATATTTTAAATNTTATAAAGAGCTTTTCGACATTCTCANTAATAAAATGAAAGAAAACAATGAAATATCTTTAAAAGNTTCAGAAATTATTAATTACATAGATGAAGTAACTATTGATATAAATNAGAGCTTAGTCAACGAAACNTGTAATTTANTTGGTTGCGATAAAGAGAATTTATTTAATATAACTATCAAAAAAGAATCGGATTATTATTCCTTTTTTTCTTTAACCTCAAAAGAAGTTGACAACTTAATACTTGANGCNTCATCNAAAGAAACCTTTGAGGAAGCAGCAAACATTATTTTAAATAATATAAATAATGATTATAGTAATAAACTNACATCAAAAGAAATAAGAANTTTATTACATAAATTAAAAAAANATCAATCATTACCTGCCTAATATTGCAGACTTTACTCCATTTAACTTTAAAAAAACAAAAAGNAATAAGCTNAATGATAATAAAGATGACCCACCGTAGCTAATTAAAGATAGAGGAATNCCTATTACNGGAAATANACCCANGGTCATTGAAACATTTATTGTGAAATGAAATAAAAATATAGAGAAAACNGAATAACCAAANACTCTGGCAAATCTNTCTTTTTGNGCTTCAGACAAAATTAAAATTCTATATAAAAATATTACATATAGAATTATAAATATCATAGATCCNAGATAACCAAATTCCTCACCAATCACAGAAAAAATAAAATCAGTACTTTGAATAGGAACAAAATTGAGACCTGTTTGAGTTCCTTTTAAAAATCCCTTGCCAAATACTCCNCCAGAACCTATCGCAATTTTAGATTGAGTAATATTCCATCCAGAACCAAGTGGATCAGAACTTGGGTTTATTAATGTCTCAACTCTTTGTTTTTGTTTTGGAGTAAGAATATTATTAAGGACAAATCCCTGACCGTTAATTATNAAGATAGATAGAACAAAAAGAATAAATGAATTAATCACCTTTCTAATATCTTTAATTGAAAGGCCAACATAAACTAAAAAAACAACTGTAATAATTATGTATAATATATAAGTATCAACTAGNAGACCAAAAACAAATATTAATACAAAAGCNATTGAAAANANTAAAAAATTTAGAGACAACCCCTCCCTTAAAAAAACCAAAAAAAAGGAAAAATAAACAAGGGCTGTGCCTGTATCTCCTTGTAATAATATAATTGAAGANGGCAATAANAATACCAATGANGTTAAAATAATATGTTTAATGTTTCTGAGATTAATAGAATAAGAGTCAAAGATTTTTGCCAGAAATAAAGCTGTTGANAATTTAGAAAACTCAGAGGGTTGAAATTTCAATCCAAATAAATTAAACCAAGATGAATGACTNTTCACCTCTTGTCCAATGAANAANACNAGAACTAATAAAAAAAGAGATAATCCATAGAGAGGAACAGCTAAATCAAAAATAAATCTATACTCTAAAATTGAAATAGCAAAAAAGACAAAAAGGCAAATAAAAATCCATATAAGCTGCTTAAATGATTCGTTTTGAAAAGATAAAAAANCATAACCATCAGTATTTTGTGANGAGTATATAGAGAGAAAACCAATTAATAACATGGTAAAATAAATTNCAGTTATTATAAAATCNTTAGAAAAAAAATTATTGCTTATCTTCCTCATCTATAAAATCTCCTTTTAAAACATAGTCCTCCAACCAGCTTCTTTTTATTGATTTAAAAATATATTTTTCAGCAGCTAAACTAGCAATTGAAGCAGCTGACCTGCCTCCCCAGCCAGAATTTTCAATATATGCNGCGATAGCAATTTTAGGTTCGTTTTTAGGNGCAAATCCAATAAAGCCCGAATGATCGTAGCCATGTGGGTTTTGGACGGTNCTAGTTTTNCCACATATTTCTAACTCCTTCATATATGCCCTTCTAGCTGANCCAGAGNCTACAACCTCTTCCATAGCNTCAACAANATAATCAAAATGATNTNTNTCTATATCNACATAATTTTTATTAGGNCTTGACAATTTTTCTCCGTCAATTTCTAAAACTAAATTAGGATCTATGAAATATCCCCTATTAGCCATTATTGCTGCAAAGTTTGCCATTTGAATNGGTGTAACGAGAAGTTCNCCCTGACCAATACTTAACGAATAAACATTGGAAAACTTCCATCTATTTTTTCCATAATAAGAATCATAATAGTTTGAGGAGGGAANAAACCCTGANTTTGAAGAAGATATATTGAAGTTTAATTTTGATCCTAGACCAAACATTTTAACATAATTTGACCAGTTTTCTAGGCCAATACTTGANTCAACATAGGTATTAGGATCTCTGTTTTCATTAATAATTTTTNTAAATAATTTAAAAAAATAATTGTTTGAAGATTTNACAATAGCCTTTTCTAAATCATANANACCTTCNGGNGCTAGATCCCCAATACTTGATANATCAACATAAATCTTATCATCATAACTAACGATATTTTTTTCGAGACCAATTAAAGCTTGAATTAATTTAAACATAGATCCCGGGGGATAAGTGGCCATAAGGGCTCTATTGTAAATAGGTTTTAAAGTATCTCTCTGCAGATTCAAATAATTTGATGAAAAATCTTTTCCAGATAATAGATTTGGATCGAATGAAGGGGATGAAGCTATAGCTAAAATATTTCCAGTAGAAGGTTCTATTGCAACGACACTACCAACTTTGCCATATAGTAACTTTTCAATATACTGCTGTAAGGACGCGTCAATGGTTAACTTTAAATTTTTTCCATTTGCAACCAAAACATCATCAAGACCCTCATTAAAACTTCCTGCTGACATTCCGTTAACATCATAAAGTTTTAATTTATATCCCTTATTACCTCTTAATAAGCCCTCAAAAGCTTTCTCTATACCTGAAAGTCCAACTAAATCCCCAAGTACATAATAATCAGTAGTATCTCTTTCCAAATCATTTGGACCTATTTCAGCAACATAACCTAATGCATGAGATAAAATTGGAGACTTATAAAACCTAGTTGGCTTTGGATTATGAAAAATTCCTTTAAAATCATATAAATCACTTTGAATGCTTGCAAACTTTGAGTGGCTCATTCCTTTATAAAAAACAGATGGTCTATAAATCGAATATTTTCTTGCTCTTTCATAACTGTTTTTAAATTCATCAATTGATAATGAAAAAGAATTTAAAAGTTTTGTTGTATCCCTGACACTAAATTGTTTGGGAATTATGTAAAAGTCATATGTTGGTTTATTTTCTACAATAACAGAATCATACCTATCAAATATTATTCCTCTTGAGGGATATACTGATTCTAGGTGTACTGTATTATTTTCAGATAACTCATGATACTTATCCTCATAGATTTGAAGATAAAATAATCTTAGAGAAATAATAATAAAAATAACTAGTAGTATTAATTTAAAAATTAAAGACTTATCTCCACTCATTACTTAAATTATTATTTAAAAATAAATACTGAAAAATAATAACCAGTATATAGTTTGCGATAGAAGATAATGATATAAATAAAAGATTATTTAATGATAGAAAGCTTTCAGACTCAAAAAGAGAAAGTATAGAATAAAAAATAAGTGTTATGGGAAACGCATAAACAAAAAACTGAAATCCACCAATAGTTCGAATTGAAAGNATACTAAGCTCTTCAGTTTTTTCTTCTCCTACTACTTTAAGAACCCAAAGATTTCTAAAATAAGATATTAGGATACATGTTAAAGAATATAGTCCTAATGAATCATTAAAGACATCAAAAAGCAAACCAAGAAAAAAAGAAACTATTAAANTTTCTTTAGAGTCTTTTTCATACTTATATAATAANAGAATCATTACCANNGGNGATATTATAATATAATTGAAAAATAAAACTTTATTTAAAACAAATACTTGTAAAAAAAGCAATAAAAGAAAAAGNGTAATATTATTCNTCATCAGTTCTTTTTTCTAGATTTTTCTTTTCCTCATACATNGAGTTATTTATTACATANACCTTTGATAAATTNTAAAAATTCTGAGATGATGAAATTTCAATATCATAAAAGTTAGAATTTACATCGCTATTTATTGAGGTTATTTTCCCTATTAATANTCCTTTAGGATAAATANCATCAAAAGAAGAACTAATAATTTTTNCNCCTTCAACTATATCTAAATGCTTNGGNACATAAAGTAATTTTAACCTTGTAGGATCNGATCCNTCCCAATTNACTGAAGATAATGTTCNACTTTCTTCAATTAATGATGAAACAAAAAAAGATGTGTTTAGAAGAGAAATAATTGTTGAGAAATTATCTGAAACATATTTTATTTTCCCAACAATACCTNAGCTTGAAATTACNCCCATNCCTTCTTTGANNCCATCTTTANTTCCTCTNTTTATAGTTATATAGTTTTTNGTTTTTCTNAGCGAGTTATTTATAACTTCTGCNTCTATTAAANTAAATGANTANNTATTTAATGAATCATTATATAGATTCTCTGAAGTATTAATGATTTTCTCTTTTAATAATTTNTTTTCCNTTTCNAAAAGTTTATTTTTTTCTTCTAATCTAAAATAGTCAGTAATAGATGTCTGNAAAGAAAATACAGTTCCAATAATATAGTTTGAGGAATTCAAATACTTTGTTTTTAAAACAAAGTTNTCATTTACNAAAAAATAGGANGAAAAAAATACTAATAAGTAAAAAGTGATAGANTAGTTATATAAGCTTATAAATTTTATAAGGTTACGCATTTTATTNTTAAGACATTAATACTGCTCTGAATCCATCTATGTTTTTTAAAGCTATTCCNGTTCCACGAACTACAGCNCTTANTGGTTCCTCAGCTACGTGGATAGGAAGCTTAGTTTTTAAATTAAGCCTTTTGTCAAGNCCNCTTAATAATGCNCCACCACCAGTAAGGTATATTCCGTTGTCATATATATCAGCCGAAAGCTCAGGCGGNGAACTTTCTAAAGCCTTTAAAACAGCTTCTTCTATTTTTGAAATTGATTTATCCATAGCAAATGCTATTTCTGAATAGGTTATTTTAACAACTTTAGGAATTCCAGTTACTAAATCTCTACCTCTTATATCTAAGTCTTCAGGAGCATCTTTTAGNTCTGTCATTGCTGATCCTACTTCAATTTTAATTTTTTCTGCAGATCTTTCTCCTATTAGAAGATTATGCTGCCTTTTCATATAATCTAAAATNTCATCTGTAAAACTATCTCCNGCAACACGAATTGATTGGTCTGTTACAATCCCAGAAAGAGCAATTATAGCAATTTCAGTTGTTCCACCTCCAATATCTACTATCATNGACCCAACTGGTCTTTCAATATTNATTCCNATTCCTATTGCAGCAGCCAAAGGNTCGTGAATCATATANACTTCTTTTGCACCAGCATGCTCAGCAGAATCTCTTACTGCTCTTTTTTCAACTTCAGTTATTCCNGAGGGAATGCANATAACCATTCTATGTGAAACTGGGAAAAACCTTTTACCACTATCNATCATTTTAATTAANCCTCTAATCATATGCTCAGCAGCGTGAAAATCTGCAATAACTCCATCTTTNAGTGGTCTGATTGTTTTAATNTTTTCGTGAGTTTTCTCATGCATTTGCATTGCCTCAGACCCAACGGCCAATACTTTATTAGATATTCGATCTATTGCTATTATAGATGGTTCATCGACAACAACAGAACCTTTACTTATAATAAGAGTATTTGCTGTTCCTAAATCAATAGCTAAATCGTTATTAAAATAATCAAAAAACCCCATGTGATTAATTTTTATTGGTTTATAAATACAAAAGTAAGAAATTATATCTTATAGTATAACTAATGATAAAAATGTCTTNTTCCAGTTAAATACATAGACATNCCTCTTTTATTACAAGACTCAATAGATAAGTTATCTTTAATTGATCCTCCAGGCTGAAGAACCCCTTCAATTCCAGNCTCCGAAGCTATCTCNATACAATCTGGAAAAGGGAAAAAAGCGTCTGAAGCCATGACTGATCCTTCNAGGTCAAAGTTGAAANTTTTAGCNTTTTCTATTGCAAATTTTAAGGCATCTACTCTGGAGGTTTGCCCAACTCCACTAGAAAGCATTTGCTTATCTTTAACTANTACAATAGCATTAGATTTTGAATGCTTAACAATTCTATTGGCAAATTCTAAATCTTCAANTCTTGATTGATCNANTTTCTTTTTGGTCACTAATTTCCAAGATTTATAATCCTTAATTTCATTATCCACATCCTGTTTTAGTTTCCCATTGAGAACATCTCTTGAAATATGTGATTTATAAACTTTTTTCTTCTGAATTAGAATTATTCTATTCTTCTTAGACTTCAATATATTTAATGACTCTTCAGTATATTTTGGAGCAATAATTATTTCAAAAAACAAATCATTAATTTTTTGAGCTGCATTTTCATCAATTACACTATTGTATATTAGAACACCACCAAAAGCAGATAATGGGTCTGCATCAAAAGCTTTAGAATAGGAAGTTTGAGCATCTGTTGAAGAAGCAATTCCACAGGCATTATTATGTTTTAAGATTGCAAAAGTAGGGTCTTCAAATTCAGAAATTAACCTNAGNGCCGAATCAACATCTAACAAATTATTATAGGAAAGTTCTTTNCCNTTNATCTGGTTAAAAACATCTTTAATATCNCCTTTAAATATTCCTTTTTGGTGTGGATTTTCACCATATCTTAATTTTTTANATACGCCAGTATTTAANCCGAAATATTCTTCAATTTCAGAGTCGTAATTGGACACNTCAGAAAAAGCATCGAAGGCCATTCTTTTTCTAAAGTTAATATCTGAAGAAAAATTATTATCTAATAGATATTTTAAAACCTTANTATATTGAGATCTNGAAGATACTATAACAACATCTGAAAANTTTTTTGCNGCTGCCCTTATTAAAGAAACACCTCCAATATCTATTTTCTCAATAATGTCNTCTTCATTTTTACCTGACTCAACGGTTTCTTGGAATGGNTANAGATCAACTATTACCATGTCTACTTTAGNAATATTATATTTTTTTATATCCTCTAAATCTGATGCATTCTCTTTTCTTGAAAGAATAGCACCAAAAACTTTTGGGTGCAATGTTTTTACCCTACCACCAAGAATTGAGGGNTAATCGGTNAAAGACTCTACAGCTGTTACAGGTATATTAAGTTTCTCAATGTANCTTTTCGTGCCNCCNGTTGATATTATTTCNATATTGTTTTGNTGNAGTTTAGAACANAGNTCGTCTATACCNTTTTTNTTAAAAACNGATATGAGTACAGATTTTATTTTTTCCATCCACAAAAGTAATATTATAATTGATTTAACAAATATTTTTCAATGATTTGGGGATAGTATTTATATTCTAAATTATGAATTCTAGAACTCAATGATTCAACATCATCATTATCGAATATAGGTGTCGACTTTTGAAACAATATTTTTCCTTCATCATATTTTTCATTTACAAGATGAATAGTAATTCCTGACTCTGACTCATTTGATTCTAAAACGCTTTTATGAACATGATGTCCATAAAAGCCCTTTCCTCCAAACTTTGGCAAAAGAGAAGGATGAATATTTAAAATTTTATTCTTAAATGTTTTTATAATTTTAGATGGCACTAATCTCAAGTAACCAGCTAAAATAATATGGGTAACCTTATGATCTTTGATTTTTTCAAGTAANNCTTCTGAGGAAGTANTTATATAATTAAAATNTTCACTTTTTACATTTAGGTGTTTAGCCCTCTCTAANGCGTATGCNTCTTCTTTGTCAGAAAGAACTATTTCAGGCTTTATAGAATTATGGTTTTGAAAATATTCNCAAATATTCTGAACATTAGTGCCNCTACCTGAAGCNAATAAGGCCAACCTAAACATTTTTTAATTTCATTTTATTGAAAGATAGTAAAAGACCAAAAATCATTATAAAAAAGCCTATCCACATCAAATTAATTAATGGCTTTTTTGACGCCTCAATAATAACCCAATTTTTTTGAGTTGTTTCGAAAGAAATTTTGAATTTATCTTCTTTTGGTAAAATTTCAGACAAATAAACTTTAATTCCTAAATCATCAATAATGTCAGGAATTATACCAACTTTATTATTGTCTATAATGTAAGCAGGCCTAGCAACATACTCCTGATCTTCAGCTAAAATTTTAATATTTGCCTCGACTAAAAACTGTGTGGAATTGATGCCATCTGACTTAGTGTTAATTTTCTCAATTGATGAAACATAATCATTTAAGTAAAAGTTTTCCTTAAGTTTTACATAAACAGAATCTTTTTGAGACCACACCACCTCTTGATCTGGATCTGGATAAGTTCTTACATGAACATAAAAATCTTCCAATATATCATTATTAACATCGGGTGAAAAAACAATCATATCAGAGTTTGAGTCAGTTTGAACTTTAGGAAATAGAGTGATCTTATCATCTCCACTATTAAATAACACTTCAAAATAAGTTATGTCATTATTATCAATCTCAACTGTATCGTTCTCCATAATTAAACTTTCACCTAGCGCAATATCTTTTTTAACAATATGCTTATTTAAAAGTGGGATATACTCTAAATAATTTGCTTTAATAAACTCACCACTACTTTTTAATTTTTTCCTAGTACCTAAATACTTTGCNTTGTATTTTCCTATTGTCCTTTCTTCATTCAAAAACAAGAGCATGTTATCATTATTTACCTCGTCTGGAAAATCACTATTCCAAACCAGACCAGTATAATTTTTAGATTGAATAGAAGAGTATCCAGATGAAAACAGAATTCCAATTAACATAATAGCTAGACCAATATGAGAAACAGATCCTGATGAGATAAGGTCTCTTTTTTTATAAAAATAAACCAGCACACTACCATTTGAAAATATTGAAAAAATACTAGAAGTGATTAAAACCATGTAGGAAGGTTTATTTATAGGGTAAAATAATATTATAGCTCCAGATAGGGCCATTGTGAGAATTAATGATCTAGAAAACAATGAAAACTTTTCATTTGCTTCTTTCCCTCTCCACCAAAGAACCTGAGCAATAGATGATAAAATAGCTAGTGAAGACGCAAACCATATTTGTGCATTAGAATAAAAAATTTCCTTTTCAATTGGTGGTGCTAAATTAGAAAACCCACCAAAAAACTCGACTATAGCATTATAAACAGGTATAGAAGTTGGGAAAATAACCTGGAAAGACATAAGAATTAGAGTGAAGACTCCAATGTATAGCCAAAAATCAGCATTATATATTTTTGTTTCTTTTTCAGAAAAAGGAATTTTTTTCCATCTTATTATAAATAAATAAATACCAATAGAAATAAACGTAAATAAATAGATAAGTAATTGGCCACTCAGACCAAGGTCTGTAAAAGAGTGTACAGAACTATCTCCTAAAATTCCGCTTCTAGTCAAAAATGTTGAATATAGAATAAGAATGAAACTAACAAAAGATAATATTAACGACATCTTATAATATTGCCTGTTTTTCTGAGTTAGAATTATTGAATGTAAGCTAGCAACAAGAAAAAGCCACGGCACGTAAACAGCATTCTCGACAGGGTCCCAATTCCAGTATCCACCAAAGTTCAAGGTTTCATATGCCCAGTAAGCTCCCATCATAATACCTATACCTAAAATTATTATGGATAATACCAACCACTTTTTAGCAGGAGCTATCCAGGACTTATAATCATTAAGCCGTAGAGAGGAAATTGCATAAGAGAAAGGAATAAGAGATACCGCAAAACCTAGAAACAATGTAGGTGGGTGAATAACCATCCAGTAATTTTGCAACAAAGGGTTCAGTCCTGTTCCGTCTTCAGGAATATAATTAGGATCTATTTGAAATATTGGGGCTGATATAGCATCCCTTAATAAAATAAAAGGAGAACTTCCTATCTTTAAATCATAAAAATTAACACCTAATATCATTGATGTGAGAAGTAATTGGGTAAAGCCTATCACAACCATTATTGAAATATTCCACTTTGATGGAGTCCTTAAAGAGAAATAAAGACCTAAAAGTACGTTCCAAAACATCCATAATAAAAAAGACCCCTCTTGACCTTCCCAGAATGAAGATATTTTAAAATAAATTGGCAACAATAATGATGAGTGTTGAAAGGCATAGTAATATCTATAATCATCAGTTATTAAGATGGTATATAAACATATAATAACGCCAAATATTGATAATGCGTGAAATAAATAATTTAGTCTACTAAACCTAAGCCAATCTATTTGATTGCTGTTTTTTTCTAAAATAAGATACCCTACTAAAAAAGATATAGAAAAAACAAAGGAAGAGATGACAAATAGGTGACCAATATTGCCTATAGTAAACATGTAATTAAATTTTAATATTTTCCTCTGTATATTTTGAAGGACACTTTAATAAGATATCATCTGCAACAAAAGTATTATTTTCATAACCTCCAATTACAACAACTTGCTCAGAAAGCAAAAAGTCAGGAGGCATTGGTTCTCCATAAAAAACTTTCTCTTTCATTCCATCCTCATCAATCATCTGGAATGTAAAACTCATTTTGTCATCGCTTTTCATTAACCCCTGAATGTTATTATCTTCATCTTTGTTGAGTTTTCCTACAACATGAAATTTAGTCAAACTACCTGACTCATAAACATCCTTTGCTTTAGAAAAAGTAACATAAGTGCTGGCATCACCAAAAGTAGAAATTATGATGATTACTATAATNCTAATAAANACTATCGAAATTGCACTTGTGTTCTTCATTTCTTATTATTTAAANTATCAATTTTTTTTTCTAATCTATATAAATACAAAAATAAGGCAGATAAAATTAGTATAAANACGACNACCACAACATATATTTTACCCTCGCTTCTCAAACCGTCAGCCATCGCTACTTCTTGAAATGCAATAACTAGATTTAAAATAAATTTATNCATCAATTATTATTTATTTTTTGAATTTTAAGTTTAATATCTGATATCCATAAGCCTAAACAAATAAAACCAATTACAGCAGGATAGAAAACAATTCTCAATTGAGAATTTAAATCATAAACATTAAATCCTGGGTTACCACCATTGCCAGGATGTAAAGAATCTGTCAACCTTGGTAAAATAAAAATTAGAGGTATCAACATTGAAAAAGCAAAAACATTATATACTGACGATATCTTTGCCTTTTTTGATTCATCATCTACTGAATTTCTGAGAATAAAGTATCCAAAATATATAANTAACCCAATAGCAGAACCATTAAGCTTTGGGTCATTTGTCCAATAAGTTCCCCAAGTATAATTTGCCCATATCATTCCCGTAACAATACCTAAAACACCAAAGTATACTCCAACATTAGCATAGTTATAGGATTTTAAATCATATCTTATATCCTTAGTTGAAACAAATCTATACGCATTAAAAGAAGATAAAAACAAAAGAAAAATCATTGTGAACCACATAGGAACATGAAAGTATAATACCCTTATTGTTTCNTTCAGGATTGGTAATCTTGGAACATCAAATAATATACCAGCAGAAGCTGTGTAAACAAGAAGTATTATAGAAAGTATTTTTATGTATTTCATAATTAATTTCTCCACAAAAAACTAAATAGAATTTTTGTCAAGGNAACTAAAATTATATTAAGCAAAATTAAAAGATAGATNTCATCTTGTATAAGATTCCACGAAAATTCTGAGGACGAAATTTTACTAAGTTTTATAAGTAAAATTAATATAGGAATAATAATCGGAAAGCTCAATATACTTATAAGCATTGAGTTGTTTTTTACTTGATGGCCTATGGCTGATATAAGTGTTAAACAATTAGATATGCTTAGTGAACCAATTAATAAGAGCGAGATAAAGAAAGAATATGATTGAATAAAATTTCCTAAAAGAAAAGTAAAAAGTATAAATGTCAAGAAAGTTACGAANACAATAAACAGGAAATTATAGATGAGCTTGGATATTATCAGTTCATCAGGACTTAGTACATAGTAGTAGTAATAATTCCTATTTCCTGACTCCTGAAAAAAACTTTTTGATACTGCAGAAATAGAACTAAACAGAATAATTACCCAAAATATTGAGACCCAGTGTTCAGAACTCAATATACCAGTAGGCTGATATGAAATATAGATTATGTAAATTGAAGAAATCACATATAAGCCAACAGAGAAGAAAAGATGACTTTGGTTAATTTCAATTTTAAAATCCTTATATAATATTGATAATATTTTATTTATCATTGCCCTGCAAAGCTAATAAGAACATATTACATGGATACATCTAAAAACTTATTTCCACACGATCATTACGTTAATGCTGATCGAAGAAAAGAGCTTATAAATCAAAAGCCTTTACTAATTTGGTTATCAGGATTGTCTGGCTCNGGAAAATCTACCATAGCTAATGATCTAGANAAAAAATTATATGAAAACGGTTACTTATCTTATTTACTTGACGGAGATAATATCAGGATTGGTCTAAACAAAGACCTNGGGTTTTCAGATGATGANAGAAAAGAAAATATAAGAAGAATATCAGAGGTCTCCAGGCTAATGCTAGATGCTGGACTAATAGTTATAACAGCTTTTATATCTCCATTTGAAGAAGAGAGGGAACTTGCCAAAAGTTTAGTGAAAGAAGAAAATTATTTTCTGGTACATGTAAATTGTTCAGTAGAAAAGTGTGAGGAAAGGGATGTTAAAGGTTTATATAAAAAAGCAAGAGCAGGTGAAATTAAAAATTTTACAGGTATTGATTCTCCTTATGANATACCAAACAAACCAAATCTAATTGTTGATACTGAAAAAGAAANCGTTAGTGAATCAGTTGATAAAATTTTCTCTGCAATTAGTAATAAAATAAAGTAGTGTCTAAATACTCTAAAGAATTAGAAATAGCAGTATCCGCAGCACTAGAGGCTGGAGATGAAATAATGGATGTTTACAACAACACAGAAGATATTAATTACGAAAAAAAATCTGATGANTCCCCATTAACTATTGCTGACAAAAGATCTCATAATAAAATAGTCTCTTATCTTGAGGAGACAGGTATCAACGTTATAAGTGAAGAAAGTAAAAGTATAGAATATAATGAAAGAAGAAACTGGGAAGAATATTGGTTAGTGGATCCACTAGATGGCACTAAGGAATTCATTAAAAAAAACGGTGAGTTTACTGTCAATATTGCCCTTATAAAAAACAATAAACCACACCTGGGAATAGTTTACTGTCCAACTCAAAAAACTCTATATTATAATGATCACGAAAAAAATGTTTATAAAAAAGTCGGAGAGGATATAACTAATTTAATCAAAAGAAACTCAGTAAATGAAAGTACAGAAGGGTTAAGGGTTGTTGTCTCAAGATCACATATGAGTGAAGAGACATCAGAGTACGTGAGTAAATTGATTAAGCCCAAACTAATTTCATGTGGTAGCTCATTAAAGTTTTTGTATATAGCTGATGACAAAGCTGATATCTATCCAAGATTTGGTCCAACCATGGAGTGGGATACTGGTGCAGCACATTCAATTTTAAATGCTTTAGACATACAAGTAATCAATTTAGAGACGGGAAGAGAGCTGTCTTACAATAAAGAAAACTTACTTAACCCACACTTTATCATTAAGGCATAATCAAATTATGTTTTTAATATTTTCTTGAAATAGAAGGACCAGTCCTATATCTTTGATTTTAAATGAAAGAAAAAATTAATGCTTTACAAAAGGAAATCAAAAACTATTCCGGATCAGGAGCTGAAGGCATTGAAGCTTTCAGAATGAAGTATATAAGCAAAAAGAGTGTGATAAATGATCTTTTTGAGGACTTCAAAAAACTTTCTATAGAAGAAAAAAAAGAATTTGGAAAAACTCTTAACGAACTTAAAAATCTTGCCAAAGAAAAACTTTTATCACTTTCTAAGGAGTCTTCAAAAAACGATTCTACAGATAATAATATTGACTATTCACTTCCTGCCGAAGATGANACTGTAGGATCACTACATCCTCTNAGAATAGTAAGAAATAATATTATTAAAATTTTTAGAGATATTGGGTTTAGCATAGAAGATGGTCCTGAGATTGAAGAAGACTGGTATAATTTTACTGCATTAAATTTTCCAGAAAANCATCCAGCTAGAGAGATGCAAGATACATTCTTCATTTCTAAAGATCCTGACGTTGTACTTAGAACTCATACATCAAATGTCCAGATAAGGCTAATGGAAAAACAAAAACCACCGATGAGGGTTATAATNCCTGGNAGAGTTTATAGAAANGAAACAGTTTCAGCTAAATCTCATTGTTTTTTCCACCAGGTNGAAGGCTTATATATTGATAAAAACGTGAGCTTCAAAGATCTAAAGGATACCTTGTATTATTTTGCAAAAGAAATGTTTGGCTCTNACACCAAGGTAAGATTTAGACCATCCTACTTTCCATTTACAGAACCAAGTGCTGAGATGGATATCTCTTGGAAAAATGGTTGGTTAGAAATTTTGGGATCTGGACTTGTCGACCCTAACGTTTTAAAGAATTGCGGTATAGACCCCAAAGAATACTCCGGTTTTGCTTTCGGGATGGGAATAGAAAGAATAGCAATGCTCAAATATGGNATCGATGACCTTAGATTATTTTCTGAAAATGACAAAAGATTCCTTAAGCAGTTCAGGGGCGTACATTAGGTTATTAATATTATTAATCATTTTGATCAATGATAGTTGGGCTCAAATTCTTCCATCAAGCTTTGGGGCGCATCATAAAAAAAATGCATCGACAGTAAATTATGCTTTATCCTTTGATGGTTCTAATGANTATATAAGTACAGGAGGCTCAAATATATCAACAGCGTGGACAGTTGAAGTTTGGTTTAAAAAATCATCAAACAAATCAGGTCATAATTTCACAAACAAAGCAAATTCAGGAAATACTAGCACCTGGTCACTAAGGCTTGCTCAATGGAAAAACATGAATAAAGTTGGGATTACTAAATATGGTNATAAAGATTACTATATAAANAATTCNAAAGCTAACCTTGAGATTGATAAATGGGANCATGTAGNCTGGACATATCAGAGCAATACTGTCACTGTTTATGTTAANGGAGAAAATTTAGGAAGTACATTTAAAGCGTATNCCTATAANGGAAACCAATCTTTACCTTCAAANGCAATTTTATATTGGAAAATAATTGGAAAATCAAGCAATTCGATTGGCGGNGAGATAGATGANATGCGANTTTGGAATGANAAAAGAACATCCGATGAAATAAACGATAATATGTTTATTTCACTTGATGGTAATGAGTCTAACCTGGTAGCATACTACAAGATGAGTGATGGGAGTGGAAATAGTTTAACCGATAATAGCACAAATAGTAATACAGGAACATTGGTAAACGGACCAACATGGGTAACTTCTAACGCTCCAATTGGATCAATAAATAGTTCTTATCGAACTAATATAGAAGCTCTTTGGGAAAAAACAGGCACTTCAGATAGTGAACCTTCTGATGGATTAAGTATGAATGTAAGTTCGGCATTGGCCGAAACTAATTTTGTTGTTTATGGTAACAATGGTTCGGCTGGAACAAATGATTCAGACTTTCCCTCTGGAGAATCTATTCAAAAACGATCCTCAAGAATATGGTGTTTTGATGAAAAAGGGACNGTAACCTCAGACATAAAAATAGATATAAGTAGTGCTACAGGAAATTCAGTAACTCCTTCATCCGCCTCTAATTATAAACTATTATATAAATCATGTAACTCTTGTAGTTTTTCTGTTTATGCAACAGGTGCTAGTAACTCAGGAGATGTAGTAACTTTCTCTAATGTTACGATTCAAGATGGATTTTATGCAATGGCAACAACAGACACTAATCTATAAATGATTCTTTATTTAGAATAGAGTAAATTTCTTTACCGCTTATATTCGAAATGATTCCTATTCCTATTATTCCAAAATACTGTTTGTTATCACAGTCATAGAACGAATATACATTCTCATCAATCTTAAACCTCCTTAAAAAACCACACTCAGCTAAAATTTCCCTCCTTATACTCATCATAAGATCTTTACTTTTTAGTCTAACTTCAAAAGTATTTGCNACATTNGATGGNGTATCTTCTTTGTAGTAAAAAATCTCACCAAGCTCAGAATGGGTTGCCTTTACAAAGAACTTGCTGCTCTCAGAAATACTCCAATANTTTTCGAAAATAGTTTCTGCAAAGTAATCTGAATTATTCCAATTTTTAATTTGTTGAAACGATANGTCTTGTGANAATACAGGGTTCGAAAAAAAAAGAATCAATATGATTTTCTTCATTAATTTACAATATTACAAGAATTGTATTCGGAATTAATATTAATAAAAACTTCATTTTTTGCTTTCTCAAACCACTTATCAAGTTCTATACCCTGCTTTCTATTTAAGGTGAAGTTTCTAAATCTCTGATAGTCTTCTTCTAAGTTACCTAGATGAGGTGGNATTTTCTCTTTAAAATATATGAGTTTATAAGCAATCTGTCCATCGTCAGTTCTACTCTCAAATGGTATAGATATCTGACCTACGTCCATAGTATCAATGGTAAAATATATAACTGGATCTAACTCCTCAACCAATACGTTTTCACTTCCCATAGCGTCAGTAAAATATCCTCCAAATGAAGAGGTAAACTTGTCATCTGAATGTTCCCTTGCTAACTCCTCGAAAGAAGTAGAATCTGCATAGGCTAAACTTTTCAAGCTATCTAAAAAGTCTTTAGTTCTTTGAATATCACTTTCAGAAAACTCTGGCTGCAAAAGAATATGTCTTGAGTTAAATAAGTTTCCTCTTTTCTCAATTAGCTGAATTAAATGAAAGCCAAACTGAGTTTCTACTGGCATGGAAATTTCACCTTCCTTTAACTTAAAAACTGCAGCTTCAAATTCTGGTTGAAATATACCTCTACCAACAAATCCAAGGTTTCCACCATTCTGAGCACTTCCCGGATCTTGACTATAAAGTGTAGCTAGAATCTCAAAACTTTCGCCGTTCAATATTCTATCTCTCATTTTTAATAGTTCACCCTTAGTTTTATCCTTTTGTTCTTTACCGACCTCTGGAATTTTTACAATTTGAGAAACCTTAACCTGTGTTGAAAAATATGGAAGACTGTCTTTAGGAACACTTTCGTAAAAATCTTTGACTTCTTCTGGACTAACTGAAATATCTGTTAATATTTCTTGTCTCATTTTTCTTACAACTAACTGTTCTTTTATATCATCAAAAAGTTCCTTCTTAAATTCAGCAATAGTTTTGTTATAATATCTTTCAATTTCTTCCTCGGACCCTATTTGATTAATAATAAGGGCCATCCTAGAGTTTAGCTCCTGATCAACCTGACCATCTTCGACAATTACAGAATCAATTTCCGCTTTTGCAACTAAAAGTTTATTTGTGATAAGATCTTTTAATACAGCACACTTAGTATTTCCTGAGATCCTCTCTCCTCTAGATAAGATTTCAAGATATGTGCTTTCAAGTTCTGATCTTAATACTATATAATCATCAATTCTTCCAATTATTTCATCTACCACTACACCATCACTAGCTTGTGAAAATACCTGAAATGGTAGGTTTAAAAAAACAAATAAGTATATCGCTTTTAACGTCTTAATATATTTCATAGTCAACACCTCTAGTTGAGTTGTTATAAATACTGTCACGCAATTTATCAAATAAATCTTGTTTTCTGTTATTTAATAGTATTGTATTAATTATTTCCTCCTCGAAAGATATAGGAGAAAAATCTCCTACTAGTTTTTTGTCAAGAATTCTTACAAAATGAATATGTTCTTCATCTCTTGTTTCGTAATAAGATCTTGTCTTAAGAAACCTAACTCTATCTATATCTGCTGGGAAAGGAACATTCATCATAATATCATCAAACTTTATCCAAGTTGAGTCTTCCAAAAAAGATTTTTCGGCAAACTGAAAGCAGTATGATATTATTTCAGTTGTATCAGAATTTGGAAATTTTCTTAAGTTATTTCTAAATGTATTTATAGAGGGGGCATCAAAAGGAACTTTTACATATAGGGCCTTAACTAAATTAAACGGAAGAATAAAATCCTCTATGTTTTCTTCATAATAATCGACTATTTCATCTATAGATATATCTGTCGTATTAGAGTTTGCAAATAGGTATTTTTCAAACTCAAACAACATTAGACTCTCTTTATATTGATCAACTTTACTTTGAATTTCATTCATTATTTCATCACTCTGAAATGTGGAATTAAGAACTAGCTGTTTCTTAATCCAAAGATTAATTTGTGTAGAATATACTTGAGCGCTATCTCCTAGTGAAGGATTATAAAGAATATCTTTTTTATAAAGAGTAGAGTTACCTACCCGAGCTAATATATTTTTATTTTCCTCTTCATTATTTTCCATCCAATTACATCCTTGCAAAAAAATAACAATAACCAATATTATATAATTATTCATTTATAACTTTTGTCATTAAAAGAGTAATATCATCGTCTGTTAAATTCTTTCCTCTAAATTCATTTAGATCTTCAATAACAGATTTTATGAACTTTTTAGGTTTGCTTTTTTTTGAGCTAAACAAAGAAAGCAATCTTTTAGAGCCATAAAAATCACCGAAGTCATTTTTGGCTTCAATTATTCCATCTGTATAACAGAATAAATTAAAACCTTCCTTGATTCTAATTTTTGATACTGCAAACTTTGGCAACTCTTGAAACATTCCAAGTACTGTAGATCCCTTATCTAATGTCGCAACCTTTTTATCATAATATATTATTGGATGAGGATGACCACAATTAACATATTCTAGCTCCTTAGATTTAAAACTATATACACACAAAAACATACTTACAAATCTCTCGCTTAACCCTCTAAGATTAATTTGAAAATTCAACTCCTCAACTATTTTTTTTAAATTTTGAGATTGTCTTGCCATAGTTCTTAGAGATGCTTGAACATTTGACATTAATAAAGCTGCAGGAATTCCCTTTCCAGAAACGTCAGCTATACAGATTAAAAATTTATCATTAGTCAAAGGAATATAGTCATAGTAGTCACCGCCAAGTGCAAAATGTGGCATATATGATGAGGTTATTTTTAATTTTTTTGTGTTAGGCAAAGAGTTTGGAATAAGATCTTCTTGAACTTTTCTGGCAATATATCTTTCGTTTTGGATACTATCAAAGACAGGAGATGTTGGTAAATTAAAGATGTTGATAAGTATTGAAATTGAAATATAAGTGAAATTAAAAGCCATTAATAAAATAAATAATAATGAACTCTTTATTTCAAATTGAGCTATATCATAATTAAAACCAATTGAGAAAAATTGATAAATGATAAAAATTCCTGATAAAAGAAATAAAGAAAATATTATAGTTTTCCACTTTTGATCAAAATGCATGTAAGCAATCCATTTTTGATTAAAAAACAAGATACCCCCAACCATAAACAAGACCGCTAAGAAGTACTGATAGACACTTGACGGAAAAAAATTATAGAGAATATCAAACAAAAAAATAAACAGAGCCCCGTACTGAAAAAGATTAAAAATTGATTTCGTAAGGGATGAAGCCTCAAAGAATATAAGCCTCTTATAAACTATAAAGTTTATAAGGAGAAAAAGAAAAGACATTCCTACAATAAAATTGTATGATAAGCTTTGAAAATAAACTGACTCGATTAAAATCTTTCCTACTTCGAAAAACAAAAGCATAAAAAACAAGAAGACTGGAACAGCTAATTTTATACTGTTGATAAATAAAGTGAAGAAAGTACTAAATATATTCTTTCTACTTACCTCAGAGAATAATAAGTCATAATATTTGTAAAACGAAATAACAAAAATCCCTAGAAAAAGAAGGTAAAGAGATGTGTAAGGGGCCTTTATAAAGTCGAGATTAAGACTAACAGAATATAAGTGTAACAAAGAAAAGGCTACCCAAGAAAGTGACCCTGAAACTAAAAAAATTTTTGGTGTTGTTCTAAATTCCATTCACAAAAATAAATAAGAATAAGTTATTTTTTAGAATAGTTAGGTGCCTCCCGTGTTATAAATACATCATGTGGATGTCCTTCAATGGAACCAGCATTTGTAATCCTAACAAATTGAGCTTGTCTTAATTTCTGAATATTTTCTGCACCTACATAACCCATACCTGCTCTCAAGCCTCCAATTAGTTGATATATTACCTCAGAAACATTACCCTTATATGGCACCCTTCCGACAATGCCTTCCGGAACTAATTTTTTGGGATTTTCTTCATTTTGCTGAAAATATCTGTCTTTAGTACCTTCTTCCATTGCCTCGACTGAACCCATGCCTCTATAGGCTTTATATTTTCTACCCTCATATATAATTATATCGCCTGGTGTTTCTTCTGTTCCTGCAAATAGAGAGCCAATCATTACCGAGTCAGCTCCTGCAGCTAAAGCTTTAGCTATATCCCCTGAAAATCTAATTCCACCATCAGCAATAACTGGTACATTAGAACCTTTTACAGATTTGGTAACATCATAAACTGCAGATAACTGAGGTACACCTACGCCTGCAATAATTCTTGTTGTACAAATACTCCCTGGCCCGACACCAACTTTAATTGCGTCAGCACCTGCTTTGACTAATGCTTTTGCTGCTTCGGCAGTAGCAATGTTTCCTACAATTACATCTAAATCATAATTGGATTTTATTGTTTTCAGTAAATCTATCACAGATTTCGAGTGAGCATGAGCAGTATCAATTGAAATAACATCAACGTTCGCTTCAACTAACTTATTCAGTCTTTTTTCCCAGTCGTCCGAGACACCAATAGCAGCACCGACCCTTAGCCTTCCTAAATGATCTTTACATGCGTCAGGCATAGATTTATTTTTTAATATGTCTTTATATGTTATTAATCCAACAAATTTTTTTCCGTCTACAATTGGTAATTTTTCAATCTTATGTTTTTTTAGAATTTTCTCGGCATCATCTAAACTAATTCCTGACTTGGCTGTAACAACTTTTTCTGTCATTATGCTAGACAGTTCTTTATCATTTTCTTTTTGAAACCTCAAGTCTCTATTAGTAACAATACCAATTAATTCATTAGATGAATTTACAATTGGAATTCCACCTATTTGATTTTTTTTCATGACCTGAAGAGCATCTTTAACTGTAGATTCTTTATCCATCGTAATAGGATCTTTAATCATACCGCTCTGAGATCTTTTAACTCTTCTAATCTCGCCAGATTGGTTTTCAATAGACATGTTCTTATGAATAATTCCAATCCCTCCTTTTAAAGCTAAAGCTATTGCAAGTCTTGACTCTGTTACAGTATCCATCGATGCAGATAATAAGGGAATATTAAGATCGATATTTTTTGTTAAAGCTGTCTTAACATTTGTTTCTGAAGGAATGATCTGAGAATAAGAAGGCACTAAGAGTACATCATCAAATGTTAGCGCTTCGTTTTGAAATTTTGAATCTTTTTTCATGGCAAATAAGAATTTTAACTATTTGCCAAGCAAAACTAATGCATTATAATTGAGTTAAAAAATTCTTTAACATAATATTAATATGTCGATTCTTGAAATAATTGCAGCAACAATGGGGGTTCTTAGCGTTTGGTATGCAAGAAAAAACAATGTTCTAGTATTTCCGACAGGAATAGTTAGCGTATTAATTTATGTATATATAACCTACTCATATCAAATTTATGCTGAAGCAGGAATAAACATATACTACTTTCTGATGAGTGTTTATGGTTGGATACTTTGGACATCAAAAAATAAAAAAATAAAAAAAAGAATTTCAAAAAATAACAAAAGAGATAATATTATCTATCTAACATTTTTTGTCGTTTTATTTTTTGCTCTTTACATAATACTAAACTCTACAGATAGTGACGTTATTTTTTTAGATAGTATTACGACAGCCCTCAGCCTGACCGCAATGCTACTTTTAGCAAGGAGAAAATTAGAAAATTGGATATACTGGATAATAGCTGATATCATTTATATTCCTTTATTTATTTACAAGGAATTATATGTAACCAGTTTTCAATATTTTATTTTCTTAGTTTTAGCTATTTCTGGATACAAAGAATGGAAAAAATTATTGAGAAATGATTAAAATCGCTTTTTTAGGACCTGAATCAAGTGGGAAAACAACATTAGCAGAAATGCTTACAAAAAAATTAAATTGTTCACTGGTATCTGAGTATGCAAGAAAATATCTTGAAAACAAACCGGATTATTCTATTCAGGATTTGAAGAAGATTGCCGAAGTACAAAGTAGAGAGTTATACAAAAAATCAAAAAAGACAGAAATGTTTTTAATTTCAGATACATGTTTAATCGATATTGAAATTTGGAGTGAAGTAAAATTCAAAACTTTAGATCCTGAAATAAAAAAAAATTCAGATGAAGAAAAATTCGACATATATTTTTTATGTAAACCTGATATACCTTGGGAAGAAGATCCTTTAAGAGAAAGCCCGCTAAACAGAGACTTCTTATTTGATAAATTCAAAGAGAAATTGTCAAGTAGGAAAAAAAAATATTATGAGTTATATGGTAGACTAGATAATAGATTAGCATTTTGTCTTGATATTATTTCTAGAAATAAATAAATTGCAAATATTAAAGGGGTGCCTCAATACAAGGGCTGAGATTATACTCTAAAAACTGATCCAGATAATGCTGGCGTAGTAAATATTTCATCTAAAAATGAGCCCCCGTAATTTTTTTAAAATAAAATTTATGAAGATTCTATGTTTTTTATTGCTTTTTATAAACACAATAACAAATGCACAAAAATTTACAATATCAGGTAAAGTTAATGACAGCAATTTACTGCCTTTAGCTGGAGCATCGATTTTAGTTGATGACAATAAACAAGGTGTTTCATCAGATAATAGTGGTGAGTTTAGTCTAAATCTTGAGCAAGGAAATTATAAGTTAATCATATCTTATACTGGTTACACTTCTGTTGAAAAAGAAATAGAGTTGACTGAAAACAAAGAGATAGTTATTACTCTGGCACAAGAAAATTTTATTATGGAAGAGGTTCTAGTAAAAGCAGTAAGAGCTAATTCCAGCACACCAGTAACTTACTCCAACTTAGATAAAAGAGAAATATCTAAGAG
Organism: Flammeovirgaceae bacterium; assembly: GCA_002701745.1. Taxonomy (GTDB): domain Bacteria; phylum Bacteroidota; class Bacteroidia; order Cytophagales; family MED-G16; genus MED-G16. Next base: position 1,353 of record NZWZ01000009.1, on the reverse strand, counting down.
AAATTTAGGTCAAGACATTCCAATACTATTAAATTATCTTCCGTCAGTTATATCTTCCTCAGATGCAGGTGCTGGTATTGGCTATACATACCTTAACGTAAGAGGATCAAACAGCGAAAGGATAAACGTAACCATTAATGGAATACCTTACAATGACGCAGAAAGCCAAGGAACCTTTTGGGTAAACCTTGGTGATTTTGCTTCGTCAACCGAAAGCCTACAACTCCAACGAGGTATTGGAACATCAACCAATGGAGCTGGAGCATTTGGGGCTAGTTTAAATATTTTGACCGATGCTATATCTGAAGATGCTTATGGTGAGATCTCAAATTCTGTAGGTTCATATAATACAAGGAAGCACACGGTTAAATTTTCAACAGGAATGGTAAACGAAGGTTTCGAATTATCAGGAAGATTATCAAAAATTAATTCTGATGGATATGTGGACAGAGCCTTTTCAGATCTAAAATCATATTTTCTTCAAGCATCTTACAACAATGATCACCGCTTAGTAAAAGCTATTACTTTTGGTGGCTCAGAAAGAACATATCAGTCTTGGTACGGATTAGATCAACAGCAACTAATTGAGGATAGGAGACAAAACCCATATACATATGAAAATGAAGTTGACGACTACAACCAGAATCACTACCAGCTACACTGGAATGAAAAATTGTCTAATAATTGGTCTGCTAACCTAGGATTAAATTATACTAAAGGAAAAGGATTTTTTGAGCAATTTAAAACTGAAGAAGATGCTGCAAATTTTAACTATATAATTGAAGATAATAGTGATTTAATAGTCAGAAGATGGTTGGATAATGATTTTTATGTAATTAACCTTAACACTTCTTACAATAAGAACAGGTTGGATCTTATTACTGGGGGTTCCTATAGCAATTATTCGGGAGATCATTTTGGAGAAGTAATATGGGGAAGTAATTTGAGTAACGGCTCATCAATAAGTGATCGTTATTACTTTAGTGATTCACAAAAAGAAGATTTTAATATTTTTTCCAAAGCAACCTTTGATATTCACAATAAGTTATCAGGTTATTTAGATCTTCAGGGTCGTTTTGTTAGATATCAAACTGAAGGTCTTACATCTAGAAGAGTTCCTATTGATGTAGACGCAAAATATAATTTCTTTAATCCAAAAGCTGGATTAGTTTATTCTCTAAGAGATGAGAGCAATCTATATATTTCTTATGCAAGAGCACATAAGGAAGCAAACAGGAATGATTTTGAAAATGGAGTTTCGTCTCCTGAAAAATTAGATGATTTTGAAATGGGTTGGAGATATATAAATGATCAATTTCGAATAAGCTCTAACTTATACTATATGAATTACAC
>NZWZ01000055.1 GCA_002701745.1 Flammeovirgaceae bacterium | reverse complement strand
GCACCTCATCTACATTATGAAGTTCACAAAAATGGCAAAAAAGTCAATCCTATTAACTTTTTCTTCAATGATTTAACACCTAATGAATATGAAGAAGTTATAAAATTAGCATCCGTTGAAAACCAAGCTCTTGGTTCAACATTTTAATCATGCCTTATAAAGAAAGAGAAATATCTAAAAAATATTATTCAATTGGAGAAGTTGCTGAAAAATTAGATTTAAACACATCTCTTATTAGATTCTGGGAGTCAGAGTTTGAAATATTAAATCCAAAAAAGAATAAAAAAGGTCTCAGAAAATACACACAAAAGGATATTGAAATAATTGAAAAAATATATCATCTGTTAAAAAAACAAGGGTTTACGATAGATGGAGCAAAGAAAGCTTTCAAAAGAAAAGAAGAAACCGATAGCGAGACATTTCAGTCTCAATTAGAAAATATTAAAAATAGATTATTAGAAATCAGAAAAAAAATTTAGTCTAGACCTAATATTTTTTTTATTCCTTTTTCATCAGAACCTGAGTCCGCAAAATCATCAAATGTTTTTTCTGTTACTTCGATAATATGATCTAAAATAAATTTAGATCCTTCTTTTGCACCTTGTTCATTACTTTTTATACAGCACTCCCATTCCAGGACTGCCCATCCATCAAATCCATACTGAGTAAGCTTTGAAAAAATTGACTTAAAATCAATTTGACCATCTCCTAAAGATCTAAATCTACCTGGTCTATCAACCCAATCAGCATAACCACCATATACTCCTGCCCTTCCTGATGGATTAAATTCAGCATCTTTAACATGGAACATTTTTATGTAATCATGATATATATCAATATGGCTCAAATAATCCAATTGTTGTAGAATATAATGACTTGGGTCATATAACATTTTTACTCTATTGTGATTCTTAGTCTGTTCTAAAAATCTTTCAAATGTTAATCCATCATGTAAATCTTCTCCAGGATGTATTTCATAACATAGATCTACCCCATTTTTATCAAATTCATCTAATATTGGAGTCCATCTTTTTGCTAATTCTTTAAATCCTGTTTCTACCAATCCATTTGGTCTTTGAGGCCAAGGATAAACATAAGGCCAAACAAATGCCCCAGAAAATGTTACATGAGCATTTAAGCCTAAATTCTTACTTGCTTTTGCAGCTAAATTCAGTTGGTTAATAGCCCATTCTGTTCTTTTTTTTGGATTTTTTCTGTATTCTTCTGGAGCAAATCCATCAAACATTTCGTCATAAGCTGGATTTACAGCAACAAGTTGTCCTTGTAAATGCGTACTCAATTCAGTAATTTGAACACCATAAGATTCGATTTCAGATTTATATTCATTAGCAAAAACTGAATCGTTAGCAACTTTCTCTAAGTCAATACATCTTGGGTCCCATGTCGGTATTTGGACACCTTTATACCCAAGCTGTGAAGCCCATATACATATTTCCTTCATTGAATTAAATGGAGGATTATCATCCATAAACTGAGCAAGAAATATAGCAGGTCCTTTAATAGTATTCATAATTTAAATATTAATCCAATTAGATGATTTTGATGATTCGATTACAGCGTCAATAAATTTCATACCTCTAAGACCTTCTTCTACAGTTGGATAATCATATTTAGGATCATTTTTTTTTGAATTATTAAAATTATTTACAGCATAAGAAAAATTTCTATAAATATTTGCAAATGCCTCAATAAATCCCTCTGGATGGCCTGATGGTGTCCTGCAATTTGCTAAAGCAAATTCAGATAAATATGAATTATCTACACCAGCCCTATATACTTGTGTAGGTTGACCGTCTAATTTTAGTAATAAAGTATTTGGATCTGAATGTTTCCATTCNATACCCCCTTTATCTCCCCAAGCTCTAATTTTTAAATCATTCTCNTCGCCGCTAGCAATCTGACTAGTCATTAAATTTCCTTCAATATTATCCTCTAAAGAAATTAATACGTTACCATCATCTTCAAGTAATCTACCTTCAACTACTGTATTAACTTTAGAATATAATTTAATNATTTTTTTACTTGTTACGTATTCAACCATATTAGCTGCATGTGTACCTATATCTCCCATACTTCCCGCTTTTCCTGATTTATTTGGATCTGTTCTCCATGATGCTTGTTTATTATCTGTTTTCTCTAAGCTTGAGGTCAACCAACCCTGAGGATATTCGACAGCAACTTTTCTTAATTTACCAATTTTCCCTGATGATATAATTGACTTTGCTTCTTTAACCATNGGATATCCAGTATATGTATGGGTTACAGCAAAAGGCAAGCTTGTTTCATTCACTTTTTTGACAAGTAATTCAGCTTGTTCTGTATCATATGTCATTGGTTTATCAATAATAACAGGAAAACCATTTTCTAAAGCTTTTAGCGCAGGATCAAAGTGAATGTGGTTAGGCGTAACTATTGATACAAAATCAATTCTATCTTTTGAATCTAAGTTTGACTCCTTGAAAAACATTTCATCGTAAGATTTATATATCCTTTTAGGATCTATATATAAATTTTTTCCTGTTTCTAAAGANTTATTAAAATCAGAACTGAAAGATCCTGAAACTAATTCAATACAATTATCCAAATTTGCGGCGTTTCTATGTATTGCACCAATAAAGGATCCAATTCCCCCACCAATCATTCCCATTTTCAGTTTTTTCATTTTAGAAATTAATAATATTTTTTAAATGATAGTAATTAATTATAGAATAATTGATTCCTCAACTTTATTTCTATCTAATAAATAAAATTCTTTAAATAAATTAAACTCTTTATTCTTCCCCTTTTCTCTCTTAGAGTAAGATCCATCCTCATTTAATTCATAAGAATTACAATTATCCCTTAAATTATAATTTAATATTGTGATAGCCTCTTTTTTAATAAATTCTTCATTTATCTTAAATAAAGATTCTATCCTTCTNTTAAAACTTCTGATCATTACATCAGCACTTCCAGAATAAATAATTGGGTTTCCTCCATTGTGAAAATAGTATAGTCTACTGTGTTCCAAATANTCACCAACAACTGATAAGACTTTAATATTTTCACTTAAGCCTTCTCTTCCTGGTCTAAGACAACAAATTCCTCTAACAATAAGACAAACTTTCACTCCACTATTACTGGCTTCATATAATTTNTTTATAACATCTTTATCTTGTAGAGAATTAATTTTAATACATATTTTCCCTTCNCCTCCAGAAAGAGAAGTNTCTATTTCTCCNTGAATTAGACTAATTATTTTATCTCTCATATATATTGGGGCAGTGATTAGATTTTCATAATCGTCAGGAACAGAATGGCCTGTAATTACATTAAAAAATTCTAAAGCATCTTTTGTATATTTTTGATTTGAGGTCATTAAACTTAAGTCGGTATATAATCGAGATGTGGTTTCATTATAATTACCAGTACCCATGTGTGCATAATTCTTTACTTTCTTTCCTTCTCTTCTTACAATTAATAAAAGTTTTGTATGTGTTTTTAATGATCCTATACCATAAATTACATAACAACCAGCTTTTTCCAATTTATATCCGTTTCTCAAATTATTTTCTTCGTCAAATCTTGCCTTTACCTCAAAGAGGACAGATACGTGTTTTCCTTTCTCAGCTGCTTTCAATAAGGCATCAATTACACCTGAATTTTTTGCCGTTCTATATAAAGTAATTTTGATAGATAAAACATTTGGATCATCAGCAGCTTCATTTAGAAGCTTAATNACTGGGTCAAAAGANTTATATGGATGATGTAAAAANANATCCCTATNCGATAAGATCTCAAAAATACTTTTTTCATTGTCCCCCTCCATATCGATTGATTTAATAGGAGATGGATAGTTAGGCAATAATTCTGAAAATTCATTATAATCAATTATTTGATTTAAGGATGTATAATCTAATATAGTATTTGATTTCAACCTCATAATATTTAAATCATCAACCTTGAACCTTTCTTTCAAAGATTTTAATAGATAATCATCAAAAGANTTACTTATTTCTATTCGTACAACTCTACTAAATTTTCTGTCTTTCAGCTTTTGTTTTAGTTCCTCTAAAAAGTTTGTTTCAATATCTTCTGACTCTTCTAATGTGAAATCACCATTTCTAATTATTCTAAATAAACTAACACTTTCAATTAGAACACTTCTAAAAAATTTATCAATATATTTTGAAATGATTTTTTCAATAGGAATAAAAAATATATTATCATCAATTTTATATTCAAAAAATCTTGGAAGATTAACAGGAATTTGAATAAATGATATTTTTTTCTTTTTTGAGGAATCCTTGGTCTTTGTAACTACTCCAAAAATCAAAACCTTATTCATCAAAATAGGAAAAGAATGAAGATTGTCAAAAACCATTGGGGTCAACATCGGAAAAATAGTTTTTTTAAAGTATTTCTTAGCCCTTTTCTGACCTTCTTCATCTAAGTTATCCAAGTTTCCAATGAAGATTTTTTTTTCATTTAATTCTGTAATTATCGTATCAGAGAAATATGTATTAAAATCATTAAAAAATTTCGAACATTGTTCAAGAAGAAATTCTCTAAATGGTTCTTCTCTCATTCCAGAATAATCTATCCTTTTTTTATTATTGTCTATGTAATTGTATAAACTACCAACCCTTATCTCAAAAAACTCATCAAAATTTGAAGAAACAATTGAAAGAAATTTAAGTTTATCTAATACACCACGATTCTTATCTTTTACTTGATCTAGAACCCTATAATTGAAATTAAGCCAACTTAAATCTCGGCTAATTAAGTTACTTTGATTAATTATATTTGAATTCATTTAAGATTTTCCAGAACAGACATGACCTCTTTGACGTGTTTTCTTGATTCTTCTAGCAACTCTTTTTCTTCAGAATTTAAATCCAATTCAATTACCTTCTCAATACCATTTGAGCCTAATACCACTGGAACACCTAAATAACAATCGTCAATACCATACTCTCCATCTAACTTAACACATACTGGAAAAATTCTTTTTTGATTTTTAACTATAGATTCAACCATTTGTGCTGCCGCTGCACCAGGAGCATACCACGCAGAAGTTCCCATTAATTTTACAAGTTCACCACCACCAAATTTTGTTCTCTCAATTATCTCATCCAGTTTATTTTTACCTATCATTTCAGTAATAGGGATTCCTGAAACGGTTGTATATCTTGGTAATGGAACCATAGTGTCACCGTGACCACCTAATAATAAGGCTTGAATATCTTTAGGAGAAATATTAAGTTCTTCTGCAATAAAAGCTCTAAACCTTGCCGTGTCTAGTATTCCGGCCATACCCATAACTTTTGTTCTTTTAAATTTAGATGTTAGATGTGCCTGGTATGTCATAACATCTAGAGGGTTAGAAACGATTATAATAATAGTATTGGGTGAATGTTTAATGATATTTTCAGTTACAGACTCAACTATTTTAGCGTTTGTACCAATTAAATCATCTCTAGACATACCTGGTTTTCTTGGCAAACCAGATGTAATTACAACTACATCGGAATCTTTTGTTAATTCATAATTATTAGTAGATCCAATAGTTCTAGTATCATAAAGATTAATTGGAGCTTTTTGAAAGATATCAAGGGATTTCCCCTCTGATAATCCTTCTTTAATATCTACCAGCACAACTTCGTTACATACTTCTTTTTGAGCTAAAACATCAGCGCAAGTAGCACCTACATTTCCAGCTCCAACAACTGTTACTTTCATATTTTATTTTTTTTGTAAAAGTAGATAATGAGAGATAAAGTTTGAATTTAAAATCAAAATATTTCAAACTCTATAACATTTTTTGTCATTTTATCGACTTTAAAGTTTTCATTAATCTGATGCTTTACCAACCAAATAATATTTTGATTAGAATCAACAATAACTAATTGATTCATTTTTTGTATTAGAGATACTTTTTTATCTGATAAGAAGCTAGATATTTTTTTACTTCCTCTCATCCCTAAAGGAACAAATTTTTCTCCAGATTTATAATTCCTTACTTCAATAGGAAATTTAATTTTATCAAAGTCTAATTGAGCACTTCTTTTTCTTTTATTTAATTTATACCTATCTATTGAATATTTTTCTACAGAAAATTCTGATGAGTTAACCGAAAAATTTTGAATTTTCTCGACTCTCAAGGATGTGATTTTTTCAGGTAAATCATTCATTATATAAAATGATTTTCTATCATTAATTAAAGTATATCTATCAGCAAAAAACTTTTTATTAGAATTGGTTTTAAGAGTATTTATAAAAAGAATAATCTGTGCATAATTATATCCAAATTGAGATAGATAATCCAATAAAATAATTTCAAAATTATCAATATCATAAATAAAGTTTTTCTTAACCTCAATATAGTTTTTTCTTCTTTTTACATATTTTTCTTTAAATATTTCAAGATGACTCTGAATAAGTTTATTAACTAAATCCATTCTTTTTGATGATTCCAAAATTGACTTTTTAAATGACGGATTAATTTTAGAAATAATAGGGATAAGTTTATTTCGAATCATATTCCTTGAATATTTATTTTCCTTATTTGTTTTATCCTCCCTCCATACTAATTTATTTTTTTTAGCATAATCTACTATTTCCATTTTTTCAACATTAATTAATGGTCTAATTATTTTATTATTAAAATGTGGTATTCCAATAAGTCCTTTGTAACCTGTAGTTTTTAATAAATTAAAAATAATAGTCTCATAGTTGTCATCACTGTGATGAGCTGTAACCAAATAATCTATAGAATTATCTCTCATTAAATTTTTAAACCAATTATATCTCAAATCTCTAGATGCCATTTGAATAGATATCTTATTTGATTTTGAGTACTTATTCGTGTCAAAAACTTTAGAGAAAAATTTAATTTTTTTATCGGAACAGATTTTTTTTACATGTAAAATATCTTTTTTAGCATCATTACCTCTTAAACTAAAGTCACATGAACAGACTGAAAAATTTAATTTTGATTTTATAAACAAGGATAATAAAACTATAGAATCAACACCTCCACTGACAGCAAGTAAAAATTTTATTTTAGGTGTATTTAATTTATTATCATCAATAAATGTTTTAAAATATTGTTCAACATTATTCGTTTTCATAATACAAAAATAAGTATTTGAAAATAGAGACATATAAATTAATTATCTATCTATTTTTACATAATGAAATTCAATTATTACTTTTTATTTTTTCTAACTCTAATTTCTTTTAATCTATCAGGTCAAAAAAAAGAGAAAATAACATATAAAGCTGACGAATTAAAATTTAGAAGAATAGATAAAGAACCAGTAAGGAAATTAATTGGCAATGTTATTTTTATTCAAGGTAATACAGAAATTAAGTGTGATTCTGCAAATTTTTATAATAGAAAAAACACTTTAGAGGCTTTTGGAAATATACTGATAACTAATTCAGACTCCTCAACTATAAATGCTGAACTATTAATTTACGATGGTGAAACTAAATCTGCAAAACTCAGAAAAAACGTAATTTATACTAAAGGAGATGAACAAATTAAAACAAATAATCTTGATTATTTTATCGATGAGAAAAAAGGATTCTTTTTTAATGAAGGTGAATTAAAAGACGAAACTAATACCCTGACTAGTAATAATGGAATTTTTTATGGCAACAAAGATTTATCAATTTTTTATGTTGATGTAGAGTTATTAGGAGAAGATTATAAATTAAATGCGGACTCCATGACTTACAATAGTACAACCAAAGAAGCTATCACATATGGATATACAGAAATTTTATCAGATGATAGTTTATATATTGAGTCACTTGGCGGTTCATTTACTCAAGATTCTAATAATTCAAGTTTAAACTCTAGTAAAATTGAAAGTGACGAATATATACTAGAAGCAGATTTTATAAATTTTGATGAAATAAACTCAATCTATTTTGCTCAAAATAAAGTTAAATTAAAAATTAAAAAAACAGATTATTATGTATTAGGTGATGAAGGTATTTATGATAGAGAAAATAATATAACAAAAATATATGGCAACGCTCTACTAAGGAAAAACATAGCTCAAGATACTTTCTATTTATCCTCAGATACAATTTTAGCCTTAGATAGTAAAAATGAAATGAACAAATTATTTGCTTATAATAATGTTAAGTTTTATAAAAATAATTTTATTGGAAAGACAGATTCTGTAGTGTTTTTTATTAAAGATTCTTTACTAGAAATGTATAATGATCCAATAATCTGGAATAATAATAATCAAATATCTTCTGACACAATCCAATTTAAATTAATTGATGATAAAGTTGACCAAATGAACCTTATTAGAAACTCATTTATTATTTCTCAAGATACATTAGGAAATTTTAATCAGATAAAAGGAAGAAATATGAAAGCTGATTTTTATGACAACGATTTCTTAAAAAGTATTGAAGTTTCGGGTAACGGAGAAACAATTTATTTTGGATTAAATGAGGAAACTAATTCAATTATTGGACTTAATTATATTGTATGTAGTGATTTGAAATTAAATTTTAATGAAAATGAAATTGAAAATATTATTTTTTATAGAAATCCAAAAGCAAAAATGATACCTCCCCATGAAATTAAAGAGACAGATCTGTATTTAAAGTCTTTTAATTGGAGAAATGACGAAACTCCAAATATTCAAGATGTAGTTTTTTATTTTAGAAAAAAGATATATTTGCGCAATGATTAAATATTCTAAATTTATATTAATCCTTACATTAATATTTGGACTGTCTTCTTGCAGCGAATATAGAAAAGTTTTAAAGACAGAGGGATATGAAAAGAAGCTAGAGGCTGCAATGAAATATTACGAAGACGAAGAATATTTTAAAGCCAGCACATTATTTAAAGATATTAAGCCATTAGTTAAAGGTAGTGAAGAATCAGAAACTGTAGATTTTTATTTTGCATATAGTCTTTATAATCTCAAACAATATAGCTTGAGCTCAAAATACTTTAAAGGATTTATTGAACTATTTTCAAGGAGTGATAAAGTTACTGAAGCAGAATACTTATACTCAATATCTCTATATAAAGAGTCTCCTAATTCTAATTTAGATCAATCAAGTACAATTGAAGCTATTTCTGCTATTCAAAACTTTATAAATAAGTATCCATATTCAGAATATTCTTTTGAAGCAAATAAAATAATTGATGAGCTGCAAGTTAAATTAGAAACAAAAAATTTTGATAACGCAAAACAGTATTACAAAACAAGAAATTATAAATCAGCTATAATTGCACTCAATAATTTTGAAAATGATTTCCCAGACTCTTCCTTTAACGAGGAAGGTGCTTATTTAAGAATTCTTTCGCAATACCTAATTTCAATAAATAGCTTTGAAGATTTACAAGAAAAAAGGTTTAAAGAAACTATTGAATTTTATTTAAAGTTCGTAGATAAATATCCAACTAGTCCATTTTTAGCAGAAGCAGAAAAAATGTATGTTGAAAGTTTAAATTTATTAACTAAATTTGCAGAGTAAAAATTAAAAGAATGAAGATAAAATCTAAAATCACAAATTTAAATGTAGATGAAATCGCATCTAAAACTGGAAATATCTACAAGTCAGTAAGAGTAATTGGTAAAAGAGCAAGACAGTTATCTGCTACTCAAAAAGAAGAGCTTAATGAAAAACTTGCTGAATTTGCATCAGATGTTGATAATTTAGAAGAGGTATTTGAAAACAGAGAACAAATAGAAATTTCAAGATATTTTGAAAGACTACCTAAATCAACAACTGTTGCATCTGAAGAGTTAGTAAATGATGAACTTTTTTTTAGAAATCCAGAAGAAGAGGAAGAGGATCTAAACTTAGATTAAATTTTACTCTTAATGTTGAGAATATTTATTATTGTTCTTTCATTATTTACTTCTCAAAAACTATTTTCTCAGGAACTCAACTCCAAAGTAATAATAAATACTGATAAGCTTCAATCATCCGAAGTTTTCATATTTGAAGAAATGCAATCTTCCATTGAGCAGTTCCTCAATAATAATATTTGGACAGAAGATAAATTTCAATCTCAGGAAAGAATAAATTGTAATTTTATTATAAATATTTTAAATGAACCATCTTCGAACTTATATGAAGCCACAGTTCAAATAGTTTCTTCTCGTCCTATATTTAATTCATCATATGAGAGTGTTTTATTAAATCATGGAGATAGAGAATGGGTATTTGAGTACTACCCTTCTCAAAATATAGAATACTCAGAAAATAGCTTTAATGATAATTTAACTTCTCTTCTNTCATTCTANGCATTTCTAATTATTGGTATAGATTACGATTCTTTCGANAAATTAGGTGGAGAAGATTATTTCCAGAAAGCATGGAGAATTNTAAATGAATCACAAAACTCTGGNTATAAAGGNTGGGATCAATTTGGATCAAAACAAAATAGATATTGGTTGTGTGAAAATTTCTTAAATCCAGAATTTAAAAATGTTAGAAATGCATTTTATAATTATCACCTTAACGGCTTAGATTTATTTTANACTAAACCAGAAGAATCAAGAGAAACTATTTTAGANAATATTATTATGATTAATGATATTAATTCTAAGAATTTTAATTCTACNATAATTAATTTATTTATAAATGCAAAAGCAGATGAAATAACAAACATATTTAAAGGTGCTTCGTTAGATCANAAAAGAAATGCATTTAATATAATGAATGAATTGTCACCTTCTAACAGTGACCTATTCAATAAAATACTCCAGTAGAATGACAATCAAAGAAAAGCTGATTCCTAAATTTTTAAGAAAATATGTTTTTTATTACAGAGAACATGGATTTAAAAAAACAGTTAAAAAATTTGGATGGAAATTATTTGCTATAATATTTCTATATTATTTGATAAGAGACTCAATACTTTATATAATTATACCTTACTTTGTTTTAAAAGGGATTTTTTAATTTATTAATATGTTACTAAAAGGGAAAAAAGGAATTATATCAGGAGCATTAGATGAGAATTCTATAGCTTGGAAAGTTGCTGAAAAGTGTCATGAGGAAGGAGCAAATATCATACTTACTAATGCTCCAATCGCACTAAGAATGGGTAAAATAAATGAATTAGCAGAAAAATGTTCTACTGAAGTTATTCCAGCTGATTTAACTTCATTAGAAGATATAGAATTACTTTACGATAAAACATCAGAAAATCTAGAAGGAAAAATAGATTTCATACTTCATTCTGTAGGCATGTCGCCTAACGTTAGAAAAAATAAAGAGTATGGTGATTTAAACTATGATTGGATGATTAAAGCACTAGATGTATCTGCTATATCTTTCCATAAAATGATGCAAATTGCTGAAAAAAAAGGTGTTTTAAATGATTGGTCGTCTATTGTGGGATTATCATATATTGCCGCACAAAGAACATTCCCGTTTTACTCAGATATGGCTGAAGCAAAATCTTTATTAGAATCCATAACTAGAAGTTATGGTTACAGACTAGGAAAAAAATCAAAGACAAGAGTAAATACAATTTCACAATCACCTACCATTACCACTGCTGGCGCAGGTATTGAAGGATTCAATGCATTTTATAATTATGCAGAAAAAATGTCACCTCTTGGAAATGCTACTGCTGAAGAGTGTGCAAATTATTGTGTTTTTCTTTTTTCTGATATGAGTAAAAAAATCACCATGCAGAATTTATTTCACGACGGTGGGTTTTCAAATACGGGAATCTCTGAAGAGATTATTGATCAATTTAAATAATAATGCTCCTCTACCCGAATGCTAAAATAAATATTGGGCTAAATATTACTAATAAACTAAAAAGTGGATATCATGTAATTGAGTCATGTTTTTGTCCTGTATCACTTTATGATATTATTGAAATTAAAGAAAGTAATAGAAATAACTTAAGTATATCTGGAATTAAAATAGACGGGAAAAAATCAAATAACATTGTTAGCAGAGCTATTAATACATTTAATTCTGATAAAAAATTCAACATTCATCTTCACAAAAATATTCCTATCGGGGCTGGCTTAGGTGGAGGATCTTCTGACGGATCATCAATACTAAAATTTCTTAATAATAAATATCCAAAATATGATCAAGAAAAGCTGTTATCAGAATCAAATAAGATAGGAAGCGACTGTCCTTTTTTTATTTATAATAAAATAAAATATGTTACTGGTACTGGAGATATATTTGAAGAAATTAAAATAGATTTAACTAAAAAACAAATCATAATAGTTAATCCAAAAGTATCAATAAATACTGCAGAAGCTTTTCAGAATATTTATCCTAGTAAGCCAAAATATAATTTAAAAGAAGTTTTAGAAAATGAGAATTTAGAAAATTGGAAAAAATTTTTGAAAAACGATTTTGAAAATTATGCATTTTCAAAAGTAAAAATCCTTAAAAAAATTAAAGATCATCTAACAAAAGTTGGGGCAAAATATGTAAGTCTTTCAGGTAGTGGATCATGTCTATATGGAATTTTTAATATAGAAGATTTAGATGAAACTGAAATTAATTTCAGTTATTACTCTGTCAAAGCATTAGCTTAGAAGTGATTCCATCCCTCTGACTCCATATTTATTTCTTGACCATTTTTTGAAACTAAAATTCTTTTTTTATTTTCAGTAAAGTGACCTAGTGGAGTAATATCTATACCTTCTAATTTTAATTTATCAAAATCAGAAATGGGTAAAGAAAATAATAATTCATATTCCTCTCCTCCATTTAAAACAGCATCTAAATAATTAACACCTAACTCCTTAGATGATGAAAGAACATCTTTATGTATGGGTAATTTTTCCTCAAAAATTTTAAATCCCAATTTTGATGCATTAGCTATATGAAATAACTCCGATGATAAACCATCAGATATATCAATCATAGAATTAGGTTTTATATTATTTAAATTAAAGAAATCAATTATATCCTTTCTTGCTTTAGGTCTTAATTGTTTTTCCACTAAATCCTTATATTTTGATAATGAAGGTTGATTACTTGGATCTTTTAAAAAATTTTTTTTCTCTCTTTGTAAGATTAAAAGACCTAAATAAGCTCTTCCTAAATCACCTGAGATACAAATTAAATCCTCAGAAAGTGCTCCATCTCTTTTAGAGATATTATCATTATCACAATATCCAACAGCAGTACATGAAATTGTTAGACCTGATAATGAAGAGGTAGTATCACCTCCAATTAAATCAATATTGTGTTCTTCGCACGCAAATTTAACACCATCATAAAACTCATCAATCGCTTCAACTGAAAATTTATTACTTATTGCAATATTTAAAATTATTTGACTGGGTAATGCATTCATAGAATAAATATCAGATAGATTTACTATCACAGACTTATAACCAAGGTGTTTTAAGGGTGTATAAGATAAATCAAAATGTATTTTTTCTANTAACATATCGGATGAGAGTAATACAAGATCTTTTCCAGATCTAATTGCTGCCGCATCATCTCCAATACTAATAACAGTTGATGATTTTTTTTTCTTGAAATTTGACTTAATCTTATCAATTATTCCAAATTCTCCTAACTCGTTTATTTCAGTTCTATTCATCAATAATTATTTCAAAATATATATTTAATATATAATTTTGTTCAGAAATATATATTTATGATCAAAGTTACTGACAAGGCAGCAAAAAAACTTAAAGAATTAAGAGAATCAGAAAACTACTCCTCTGACCACAATGTTAGNGTAAAAGTTAAGAGTGGTGGTTGTTCGGGTTTACAATATGATCTTAACTTTGATAATATAATATCTGATAAAGATGATTATTTTGAAGATAATGGATTGAAAATTATTGTAGATAAAAAAAGCTTATTTTATCTTCTCGGCACTGAATTGGATTTTAGTGATGGTCTAAATGGTAAGGGGTTTCAATTCAATAACCCTAACGCAAATAGAACATGTGGATGTGGAGAGAGTTTCTCTTTATAAATCAATATGCTCTGCTTTTAATCCCATCACAATAATTCATAAAAGCTCTGTTTGCAACTTTATTTCCTCCAAAAGTTGGGTATTCTCCAGTAAAATACCAGTCACCTAAATGATTAGGACAAGCTTTATTTAAATTTTCAATTGTTTGATAAATAATCTTAAGTTCAGATTTAAATCCTTTAGGTTTAACTATTTCAGAAATTGAATCAGATATCTCTTCATATGAATAAAGATCATATAACTCTTTTACATGATTGATTGGACTTTTAGATGTTAGAGATTTTTTACACTTATTATAAATATCCTTTAACAACTTTTCTTTTTTATCCAGTTTGATTAATCTAATAAGACCTCTAAAAGCAACAAATTGATTCATCTTGCTCATGTCTATACCATAACAATCAGGGTATCTAATTTGTGGAGATGATGAAACAAAAATTACTTTTTTAGCTTCAAGAGATGACAATAATGTCAAAATACTTTTCTCAAGTGTTGTTCCTCTAACTATTGAATCATCAATTATAACTATTGAATCCTTATTCTTTTTTACTACTCCATAGGTTGTGTCATAAACATTAGAGACAAGTTCATTTCTGCTATTATCATCAGTAATAAAAGTTCTCATTTTCACATCTTTACTAACTAGCTTTTCAATTCTTGTCTTTAAATTTATTAACTCTTCATGATTACCATCAAATGATTTTTTATCAATAAAAATTTCTTTCTTCTTAGCGGTAAGATAGTCTTTTATTCCATCTATCATACCATAGAAACAAGTCTCAGAGGTATTAGGAATATATGAAAAAATTGTGTTTTTTAAATCATTATTTATTGATTCAAAAACTTGAGGTAAAAGTAATTTTCCAAGCTTTTTTCTTTCATTATATATTTCAGGATCATTACCTCTAGAAAAATAAATTCTTTCAAAGGAACAAGCTTTATTTTCTTTAGGCTCTATAAATTCTTCAATTTTATAGTTTCCTACTTTATCTACAATTAAAGCATTTCCTCTTTTNAACTCTTTAATTTCATCAAATTCACATCCAAAAGCAGTTTTTATTGGTGGTCTTTCACTGGTACCTACAATAACTTCATCATTCACATAATAATACAAAGGNCTTATCCCGTTGGGATCTCTAGCAACAAAAGATGAACCATGGCCTATCATTCCTGCTAATGCATATCCTCCATCAAAATCTTTAAATGAATTTTGTAAAATATTACATACATCTAATTCTTCTTCAATTTTTAATGAAATATCTTTTTTAGATAAAGAATCAGAATATTTATTATATATCCTATTATTCTCTTCATCCAAAAAATGTCCAACCTTTTCCAATATTGTAACAGTATCAGATTTTTCTTTTGGACTCTGACCAAGGTCAATTAACACATTGAATAATTCATCTAAATTGGTCATATTAAAATTTCCAGCAAATATTAAATTTTTTGATTTCCAATTATTTTGTCTAAGTGTAGGAGCACAATTTTCAACTGAATTGCCTCCAAAAGTTCCGTATCTAAGATGACCTAACCATAATTCACCAGTAAAAGCAATATTCTCTTTGATCCATTTCTCCTCTAAATTATAATTAGGATTTTCTTTAGCTTTAATAAATTTCTTATTGATTTTATTAAAAATATCTTGAATAGAATCTTTTTTAACAGACCTATATCTACTAATATATCTTTTCCCAGGACTTAAGTTAAGTTTTAGTGATGCAACACCAGAGCCATCTTGACCTCTGTTCCTTTGTTTATGCATCATAAGAAACATCTTATTTACAGGATATGTTGGTGTTTTATATTTATCAATAAAATATTGAATTGGTTTTCTTAACCTTAAATAAGCAATCCCACATTCATGCTTAATCTTGTAACTCATCCGTAAATCTCTAATTTTATTTTCTTAGAATCAAAACCTTGTTCCTTTAAATTTAATCTTGCCTCTTTAATCATATCTCTCCAACCACATAAATAAAATGTTGGATTTTCTAGAACATTGTTTTTAACTAAATTCAAGTATTGATCATGAACATAACCGGTCTCTCCATCCCACTTCTCTCTAGACAGAACAGGGATATATTTAAAGTCTTTAATTGATTTTTCATAAGCATTCATTTCATCTTGGCATAAAATATCATTTTTAGTTCTTGTTCCAAAAATCAAATAAATTTTTTTGTGTGATGTGTTTTGTAATGGAATACTCTGCAGAATGCTTCTAAATGGTGCAAGACCAGTTCCTGTACAAATAAATAATAAATCTCCCTCTATTTCCTCTGGCAAAATAAATTTACCAAGAGGACCTTTAATTTCTAGTTCATCACCAGCTTTGGCATTTTCAAAAAGATGCTCAGTCATTTTACCACCATCTAATTTTACTATCAGTAGTTCAAAAGATTCTATAGCAGAATTATAGGATGCTATTGAATAACTCCTTACTAAATCATTAATTTTTATTTGTACAAATTGTCCTGGCTTGAAAGCAAATTTGCTTTCAGGTTTAATTACAAATTTCCAGGTTAAATCTGTTTCTTTAATTATATTTGATAGAGTTGCTTTTATCCACATTTTAAAAATGAAAGAGCAAATTTAATCTCTTAAGTATTAAAAAAAAACTTATTGTACTTTTCAAAGAATTTGCTTATAAAATTGGNAAAATTTCTTCAAAAATGGAGGTTTTAAAAAGTCAATAGATAAAAATATTTTTTTAATTAAAAAAAAGAATTAATATTTGACTCCCTATTTTAATAATAGCAATTATTTATAAACCACTAATCTAAAAATAAATGCACTTAAAGCATTGGAAAAATTGTTTGTCCATTATCAAGAAAAAAATCAATGCACAAAGCTATCTGACATGGTTCAAACCTATTGTACCAAAAAGTTATTCAAATAAAACTCTAACATTAGAAGTTCCAAATCAATTTTTCTACGAGTGGATAGAAAATCATTACATTGAATTATTAAACGAAGTGGTTGTTAGTGTACTTGGTGAAAAAGGCAAAATACAATATGAAATTTCACTAATTGAAAATGAAGAAGGAGAAATTAAAGAAAAAGATTTTAAAGCTTCACCACAGAAATCTTCAAGTTTTAATAATTTAAATAGAAACTTTAGGTTTAAAAGTTTTATTTCTGGAAAATGTAATAGCGTTGCCAAGGCCGCTGGTAAAAGAATATCTCAAAATCCAGGTGATAATCCATTTAATCCTTTAATGGTATATGGTGGAGTTGGGCTAGGGAAAACACACCTAATCCAGTCAATTGGAAATAAGATATCTAAAAAATTAGAGTCAGCAGTTTATTATGTCACCTCTGAAAAATTTGCTAACCAATTTATTGATGCACTTAAAGAAAATAGATTAAAAGACTTTATACATTTTTATTCTAATATAGATTGTCTAATAATTGACGACGTTCAATTTTTTAAGGGTAAGGAAAAAACTCAAGAAGTGTTTTTTCATATATTCAATCAATTAAATTTAAATGGCAAACAAATAATCTTAGCTGCAGATAAATCTCCAGTAGAATTAGATGGATTAACTAAAAGATTGGTTAGTAGATTTAAATCTGGATTAACTGTTGAACTTGAAAAACCAGATTATCAGACTAGGCTAGATATCTTAAATCATAAAATAAAAAATGAACAATTAAAAATTGACTCAGAAGTAATTGAATATATAGCTTTCCAAGTTGACACAAATATAAGAGAACTTGAAGGTGTACTTGTTTCTATTCTTGCACACTCAACAATTTCAAAACAAAATATTGATTTGACTTTAGCTAAATCAATCATCTCGAAAATAGTTAAGGATACTAATAGAGAAATTGATATAAAATATATTCAAGAAATTGTATCGAAGTTCTTTAGTATTAGTATTGAAGACATGAAAGATAAAGCTAGAAATAAAGAAATTGTTATTGCCAGACAAGTCGCTATGTATTTTTCAAAAGATTTTACAAATAATTCATTAAAATCAATAGGCTTCCATTTTGGAGGTAGAGATCACAGTACTGTGATTCATGCAGTTCAATCTGTGAATGATATGATTGACACTGACAATATCTTCAAAAAAAATATTGAGGAGATCAATAGAAGAATTTCTGTAGGATAATTTTCCAATTTATATATTTCAATAATTTTTTGCATATTTGGATACTGCAAATTAGCCATGATATCAAGCTTAATCCTTAAAATTTTAAATATTTATAAGTTTTTTGATAGATCATTTTCTATAAAAAACAAAACCCAAAAAGAAGCAAATAAAATACAATTAGAATTGCTTAAAGACCTTGTATCTAAATCAAAAAATACAAGGTTTGGTTCCGATCATAATTTTAGAAGTATTAATAATTACTTAGAATATAAAGAGAAAGTTCCAGTGAGAGATTATGAGAATATTAAGGAATATATTGAATTAGTCAGAAATGATGGCAATAATATTCTTTGGCCTGGTAAGCCTCTTTATTTTGCCAAAACATCAGGAACAACATCAGGAACTAAATATATTCCTATAACTAAAGAATCATTAAAGAATCAAATAAATTCTGCAAGTTATTTATTATTAAGTTATTTGAATGAAAAAAAATCATTGAAAGCAATTGGAGGTAAAGTTATGTTTATTTCTGGCTCTCCTAATTTAGATGAAAAGAATAATATTAAAATTGGAAGGCTTTCTGGAATTGTAAACTATCATGAACCATCATATTTAAAACATAAGATATTACCATCTAAGGAGACAAACAGTATTGAAGATTGGGAAGAAAAAATTAATAAAATAGTAGATGAGACAATAGGTCAAGACTTAAGAATATTGGGTGGCATACCTCCTTGGGTTCAGATGTATTTCGATGTCCTAACTAAAAGAACTGGTAAAAAAGTTAAAGATGTTTTTCCTAACCTTGAGCTATTATGTCATGGAGGAGTAAATTTTGAACCTTATAAAAAAAATCTTTTTGATAGTATAGGTAAAAAGATAAATACATTAGAAACTTTTCCTGCTTCTGAAGGCTTCTTCGCATACCAAAATTCTACTAATGATGATAGCTTAATTCTTCAAATAAATTCAGGTATATTTTATGAGTTTATAGAATTAAAAAATCTAAGTAGTAAAAATCCAAAGAGAATCATGGTTGGTGATGTGAAGCTGAATAAGAACTATGCATTAGTTCTTTCAAGTGATGCTGGATTATGGTCTTATTTAATAGGCGACACAATTAAATTTACAAGTTTAAATCCATTAAAAATTAAAGTTACTGGCAGAACTAAACAATTTATTTCTTCTTTTGGAGAGCATGTAATTGTTGAAGAGGTAGAAGAAGCTTTAAAAAAAGCTTGTGAAGTATTTAAGGAAACTCAAATTATAGAATTCACAGTAGGGCCAAGGATAAAAAAATCAAAAGGAAAATCCCAACATGAATGGTTAATCGAATTTAAAAAATTACCTAAAAATTTAAATTTATTTGAAAAAGAAATTGACTTAAATCTTCAAAGGTTAAATTCTTATTATGAAGACCTAATCAAAGATGGAGTACTGAGCACTTTAAAAATTAAACCACTTAAAAGAAAATCATTCATTAATTTTATGAAATCAAAAGGTAAGCTTGGTGGACAAAATAAGGTTCCAAGACTATCAAATGATGATAACCTTATAAATGAAATAATAAAATCTCAATAATTTGAAAAAAGTTGCAATATTAGGTTCTACTGGTTCTATAGGAACTCAAACTTTAGAGGTTATTTCTGATAACAAAAATATTTTTGAGGTAGAATTATTAACTGCTTTTTCAAATCATACTTTATTAATAAATCAAGCTTTATTACATAAACCAAAAGCAATAATTTTTGGTGACAGATCAAAAGAAAAAGTTATATTGAATAGTTTAAAAAATGAGGAAATTGAAATTTATTTTGGAGAGGAGTCATTAAATAATTTTTTAAACTATTGTAATCCTGATATTGTTTTAACTGCACTAGTTGGAAAATCTGGTCTTATCCCAACAATTAATACTATTAAAAAAGGTATTGATCTTGCCTTAGCAAATAAAGAAACACTTGTTGTTGCGGGTAGTATTATCAATAAACTATGTAAAGAGAAAAAAGTAAATATTTATCCAGTTGATTCTGAACATTCTGCAATTTTTCAATGTTTAGTTGGTGAGAGTAGAGACACAATTGATAAAATAATTTTAACAGCTTCAGGAGGCCCTTTCAGAAATAAAAAGTTAAATGAGTTAAAAAACATATCTAAAAAAGAAGCATTAAACCATCCCAACTGGGAGATGGGAGAAAAAATAACAATTGACTCATCAACACTAATGAATAAAGGGCTTGAAGTTATTGAGGCAAAATTCTTATTTGATATAGATATACAAAAGATAAAAGTTGTTGTTCATCCTCAATCTATAATTCATTCTATGGTTGAATTTAATGACGGTTCAATAAAAGCTCAATTAGGAGAGCCTGATATGAAATTGCCAATTCAGTATGCACTTTTTTCAGGTAAAAGATTGAAAAATAAATTTACTCATTATGACTTTATTAAAAATAATACTTTAACATTTGAAGAGCCATGTCTGAAAACTTTTAATAATTTAAAGTTAGCTTTTGATGCAGGAAAATTAGGTGGAAATGCTCCCTGTATTTTAAATGCCTCAAATGAAATCGTAGTAGATGCTTTTTTAAATGAAAAAATAAGGTATTTAGATATGACAAAAATTATTGAAGATTCTTTAAATAAAATATCATATATTGCATCCCCAAATCTAGATCAGTTAATTGAAACTGATATAGTAACTAGAAAGTATACATTAGACAAAATAAATAAATTATAATATGGATGGTTTGATAATGGCAGCTCAGATGATTCTTGCACTATCTATTATTGTTGGAATTCATGAATTTGGTCATCTCTTGACTGCAAAGTTATTTGGCATGAGAGTTGAAAAATATTTTATTGGTTTTCCACCTAAGATATGGAGCTTTAATTACAAAGGAACAGAATATGGGCTGGGTTCAATACCTCTTGGTGGTTTTGTGAAAATATCTGGAATTATAGATGAATCGATGGATACTTCCCATATAAATAAAGAACCTGAATCATGGGAATTTAGATCAAAACCTGCTTGGCAGAGATTAGTTGTTATGCTTGGAGGCATTATATTCAATGTAATAACAGGTTTAATTATTTTCACCATGATTACATTTAATAATGGAGAGACATATTTATCAAAAGACGAAATTAATAAAAATGGAATCTTAGCATTAGAATTAGGTTTAGAAGCAGGATTTAAGACAGGAGATAAAATACTTTTAATTAATGATAAAGAATGGGAAAGAGATGCAGAATTATTTGATCCTAATTTATTTTTTGATGATAATTCTACATTTACTGTGTTAAGAGATAATCAAGAATTTAAAATTACTATACCTGACAATTTTATCAATAAAATGAATAGTAGAGAAGCTATGTCTTCTTTCATAAAAGCAAGAACACCATTTTCTATTGACAGTGTTTACAGCAATGCACTAAAAGCTGGGCTGACAAAAGGAGATAAAATCATAAAGGTGGATGAAACCTTCATCATTGATTTGTATGAATTAAAAACAATACTTGAAGAAAATAAAAGTTCTATAATACAGGTTACAATTAATAGAAATAATAATCTAATTGATAAGGTTGTAGAAATTTCTAATGATGCTACTATCGGCATAAAAGTATTACCTGAGCCTCTAACCTTTTCTCAAAGAAAATTTAATTTTAATGAGTCTGTAATTATTGGAACTCAAAAGGCATTTGGAACTGTTTTTTTAAATATTAGAGCTTTTGGAAAGATGTTTTCAGGAGATATTGATCCATCTAAAAATTTAAGTGGTCCTATAGGAATTGCGCAAATATTTGGATCAGAATGGGACTGGGGTAATTTTTGGAGGATTGTTGGAGTTCTTTCAATGGTTCTTGCTTTCATGAATCTCTTACCAATTCCAGCATTAGATGGAGGTCACGCTACTTTTATTTTATATGAGATGATTTCTGGAAAAAAACCTACTGAAAAGTTTTTAGAATATTCTACGAGATTTGGAGTTATAATTTTGCTAGGTTTAATGTCATATGTTATTCTAAATGATATCTATAAATTATTTATTTAATAAATTAAAATTTATATTTTTTCTTGAATTAATATTCATTCAGTTTTATCCAATAAAAACTTATTCTCAAGAAGAATTCTTAAACTTCATAGAAATTACTGATAACTCTAAAATCAATGCATTAGGAGGAAATAATATTTCATCAGAACATAATTATTTTTTATTGAATCCATCTCTTACAAATGATAGATCTATATCATTAAATTATTTGAATTATATATTAGATATTAATTCTTCCAGTATTTTATATTCAGATAGTTCTAAATTTTTAGGAAATTATGGAGTTGGAGTTAAATACTTTTCTCATGGAAAATTTGAAGGCTATGATAATTCAGGCAATTATAATGGAGATTTCTATCCAAAAGAATATTTAATTACATTCAATAAATCATATAAATTATCAATGTTTTCTATTGGAACTAATTTAAAATATTTTTATTCTAAGTTATATGATAAATCTAATTCTGGAATGATAGTAGACATTGGAGCAGATTTTTCACCGCTTCCAACTAAAGATTTAAGATTAGCCTTAGTTTTTTCTAATATTGGATTTTTATTGGGAGAAAATCAAATGATTATACCTTCTAATTTTAAATTTGGAACCTCATTTAAACCAGAATATATGCCTCTTAGATTTTCATTAACTTATATATATTCTCAAAAAAATTATGAAAAAGAAAACTTTTCTTTTGGAATAGAAGTTCTATTATCAAAATANATGAATGTATTAATAGGGTATAATTTCAAAAATGATAAGGGATTTAAATTAAATAAATCTGAAAAGCTTAGAGGTATTTCATATGGATTAGAATTAATATTAAAAAGGTTTGAATTAAACTATTCTAGNTTAATTTTGAATNCTATATCAAACTCAAATAATATATCTATTAATTATAAACTTAAAAGAAATTAATTTTAATTATGAAAAAGATTAAAAACATGACTCCACAAGAAATTGTCAATGAANTAGATAAATATATTATTGGNCAAGCAGATGCAAAAAGAAATGTTGCTATAGCATTAAGAAATAGATGGAGAAGAATGAACGTTGAAGATGAAATTAAGAATGAAATTATACCAAATAATATATTAATGATTGGAGCCACAGGGGTTGGAAAAACTGAAATTGCAAGAAGATTAGCAAANCTATCAGATGCTCCATTTACTAAGGTTGAAGCATCAAAATTCACTGAAGTTGGTTACGTGGGAAGAGATGTTGAGAGTATGGTAAGAGATTTAGTGGAACAATCAGTAAATCTTGTAAAACTTATAAAAAAAGAAGAAGTTAAGTTAAAGGCAGAGGAAAGTGTTAATAATTTAATTTTAGATATTCTAATTCCTCCNATCAATAAAGTTCAATCAAATATCAATTTAAGCCTGGAGAAAAATAGAAATAATGAGGACAAAGAAATAAATGAAAAAACTAGAGAAAAATTTAAAGAAAAAATAAATAGTGGAGAGTTAGATGATAGAAAAATAGAGATAACTGTTCAAAAACCATCAAACTCNGGAATAGGTATGGTTGGCGGAGGTATGATGGATGAATCATCTATGATTAATCTCCAAGATATGATTAGTAACATGATGCCAAAAAGAAATAAAAAAAGAAAAGTTTCTATTGGTGAAGCAAAGAAGATTCTTCTAGAAGCAGAAGTTTCNAAACTAATTGACATGGATGAAGTGAAGGATGAAGCTATACAAAAGGCTGAAAATACAGGTATCATTTTTATTGATGAAATAGATAAAATTAGTGGTAATTCTAAGAAAAGTGGAGGTCCTGATGTNAGTAGAGAAGGTGTNCAAAGAGATTTATTGCCAATTGTTGAAGGAACTTCTGTAACNACAAAATATGGCGTTATAAAAACTGATCATATTCTATTTGTAGCAGCAGGNGCATTTCATTTATCTAAACCTTCTGATTTGATCCCCGAGTTACAAGGAAGATTTCCTATAAGAGTTGAATTAGATAATCTAACACAAGAAGATTTTCTTAAAATATTATCTGAACCTAAAAATTCTCTTACNAAACAGTATACNGCCTTAATCAAATCCGAGGATGTTGAAATTATNTTCAATAAGGATGCATTAGAAGAAATATCTAATAAAGCATTTATTATTAACTCAGAAATTGAAAATATTGGAGCAAGAAGACTTCATACAGTTATGAGTAAATTATTAAATGAAATTTTATTTGATATACCTGAGAAAATTGGACCAAATGCTAAAGTTGTAATAACNAAAAAAATGGTTCAAGAAAAATTAGACTCAATAACGCAAAATAAAGATCTTAGTGAATATATTNTATAGTTTATAATCTTTTGGAAATTTTATCCAACTAGGATTTAAATCCTTTATTTTATCAATTTCTTTCCAATNATCTATAAAAAAATCAAAAATTACTATTCCTGTAGTTGGAAGATTATNTAATCTAATATTTGAAAAATAATTTACTAAATAGGTTAATCCTGGNTTATGTCCAATTACCATTANTTTATTAATTATNTTATCTACTTTTTTTAATTTATTAATGATAGTCNTATANTCTGCATGATATAGCTCATCTTCATACTTAATCTTATTTATATTTATTTTATCAATAAAAAACTTTGAAGTTAGGACAGTTCTATTGGAAGAACTTGAAAGTAGTAAATCTACTGATGATAAGTTCTCAAGCAATTTTCCTGACATTAAATCACCATCATTCATGCCTCTATTATTCAGCGGTCTATCAAAATCCGATAGNCTCATGTCTGACCAACTAGATTTACAATGCCTTACTATTATTAATTTTTTCATATTTAAAAATTACTCNAATTTGATATCAGTCATACATTTAAAATGTCCAGCAGGACATTTAGATAAACCTATTTTAGTGCATGGNCTACAATCAAGNTTATTATTTTGAATTACAGAAAATGAAGTTTTATANGGATAAAATCCTAAATTAGGNTGAGTTGAACCAAAAATAGCAANAAGATTCTTATTAAGAGCAGCTGCAATATGCATAAANCCAGTATCGTGNGAGTAAACCATTTTAGATAGTTTCAATACCGATGCTGATTCTGATATAGAAAGCTTCCCACAATAGTTAAATATTTTTGTTTTTTTGTTTAGTTTAATTGGAANNTCAGAGGCTTTTGAATAATTGAAAAAACTCTCTATTTGATTACTAGATTCTATCTCATCTCTTCCTCCTACTAAAACTATAGGACCATTTATTTTATCACATAANTCTATTAGTTTATTAGGTGGTAATCTTTTAGTAAAATGTTTTGCTCCTACTATAACTACCGTAAAATTATTNTTTTTAATTCCAGGTAAGGTTTTAACTTTTTTAAATGATGTTTCATCAATATAAAAATCTAAACCATCTCCATCATCANCAATATTAAGTTTAGANAAGCAATTAATATATGAATTAGTAATATGATTAATTCTAAGTGGNATTTTAAAATTTGTAAATAACCACCTTTTAATAAATTGTTTTTTATATGTATAAGATGGTTTTCCTAANTTAAATTTTATGTAGTTAGACCTAAGATTGTTATGAAGATCAATTATCAGATCATAATTTTCATTTTTAAGTTTTGAAATAACTTCAAATAAGTTATCATTAAACTCTATTACCTTATCAACATTTATATTATAATTATAGATAGAACAAAAATCCTTTTTAGTGATAAAGTGTATATCCGATTTTGGAAATTTTTTTTTAAGTAATCTAGGGATAGGTGTAGACAAAACTATATCNCCTAGAGAGGATAACCTTATTATCAAAATTTTCATAATATCGTTTTTTTCTATGTTTCCGTTTAAATTTTTGAAATCTCAAAGCAATTTAGACAGTATAGTTTATCAAAAAAAACGAATTCAGTTTGAAATAAAAGAATTAGATAGAAATTTTTATGTAAAATCAAACAAAGACAATTTGATTTATATAAAAGATATTGAAACAGGTAAAAATTTAAATTGGGAAATGAAAATTTATGATCGAAATTTAAATTTACTTAAAGACACATTATTTGAATTAGATAGATCATATNCGATACTTAAAATTTATTCTGACAACAGAAAATATGAGATTATTTTTAAAAAAAACTATTCCAATGAAAAGGAATATTTACATCTTTTATATGATTTAGAGTCAAATAATATAAAAATTGAGAAAATTAATCTTCCCTTAAGTGTAAAAATTAATAATGTACTTTTCTACAATGAGTNCATTNTATTTTTTGGAAATCTTAAAAATGGTAAAAGCTTAATTGGAATTTATAATCTAATAACACGTCAACTAAATAATATTTATGAGTATCTATATTATGAAAATGATATTATCAATATATTTAAAAATAACAATAATTCATTTTATGTTTTAATTTCAAATAGAGNAAAGGNNGGAAATAATATTATAGAAAGAAAAGTTTATAATTTAAGAGGNGAAGANATAGATTTTTATGNAATTAAGTCTGATAATCATTCAATAATTGAATCAAAAGTTTTTACCGAAAATACTAAAGAAATCTACTTATCATTATTTGGAAATAAAAACTCAAAAGAGGCAAACGGAATACAAATAGACTTTGTTGAAGATAAAATTCTAAAACATAAGAAAGAAATTTATTTTTTAGAAATTAAATCAATATCAAATTTTTTCAAAGAATTTAAAAAAGATCTGGCCAGAAAAATTAAGAGACAAGAGATTAATAAAATAAAATTAGGTTATGAATTATATATTGATACTTTATTTGTTTTTGAAGATGAATTACATTTTTCTATTGAAAGTATAAAACCAAATTTTAATAATGATGGTTTTAGTAATTACTCATATATGCCTTTCTATAATACCTACTCTGGAAGATATGATAATAAAATAAATCCAAAGTTTGGAGGCTATACTCATGATATAAATTTTTATTTAAGAACAGACAATAAAGGAAATATCATATCATCATTAGTATCCCCTATTGATAATCTAAATACATTTTATAAATCTTCATATAAAAACTATATTTTAAATGATAACAGTTTAATTGAATTTTATGTAAATAAAGGTGTAATTAATATTATGAAAAAAGGGTTTAATAATAATTTGAAATATGATAGTAAAATTAATTTACAAAGTAATGATAATGATATCATAATTAAAACTGAAACAAATCCTGAAGGTACATTCTATTGGTATAAAAACAATTATTATTCATATGGTGTACAAAGACTTAAAAAAAATAAAAGAGTTTTTTTTATATCTAATTTTGAAATTAATAGATAGATACTTAGTTATTTCTAAATACAATTTATATTTGTAAATAAATGACGAACAAATCTCGATTGTTTAATAAAGAAAGATTAGAAATAACAATCAATCGTCTTTGTCATCAGCTAATTGAAAATCATAATAATTTTGAAAATACAGTTCTTATCGGCCTCCAGCCAAGAGGTATTTATTTTTTAGATAGAATTAAAAAAAACATCAATAATATTTTAAATAAAGAAATAGAAACCGGTATTCTTGATACTACTTTTTATAGAGATGACTTCAGGTCAAACGAAATTCCTAAAGCAAGAGAAACTTTAATTCCATTCTTAGTTGATGATAAAAATGTTGTAATCATAGATGATGTTCTTTTTACAGGCAGAACTGTTAGATCTGCGATGGAAGGTATAATGAATTTTGGAAGGCCAAATAAAATTGAGCTTTTAGTATTGATTGATAGAAAATATACTAGAGATATCCCAGTTGAGCCAACATACTGTGGAATTAAAATTAATACCATTACCTCAGATAGAATAGAAGTTAATTTGGCTGAACAAGGTTTTGATAAAGATAATATTTGGATAATTAATAAATAAATGGATAAACTATTATCAAAAGATTTATTAGGAATAAGAAATTTATCAGTTGAAGAAATTAAACTAATTTTTGATACAGCAGATAAGTTTAAAGAAGTATTAAATCGACCTATTAAAAAAGTTCCATCTCTAAGACATCTTACTATTGCTAATGTATTTTTTGAGAATAGTACTAGAACCAAACTTTCATTTGAATTAGCTCAAAAAAGACTATCTGCTGACATAATTAACTTTTCATCCTCAGTAAGCTCAGTAAAAAAAGGAGAATCCTTACTAGATACAATTAACAATATATTAGTTATGAAAGTTGATATGATAGTTATGAGACACCCAAATCCTGGAGCACCTCATTTTGTAGCTAAAAATATTGACGCATCTGTAGTAAATGCAGGTGATGGAACTCATGAACATCCTACACAAGCTCTTTTAGACTCTTATACAATTAGAGAAAAGCTTGGAAAAATAAAAAATAAAAAAATTGCAATAATTGGAGATATAGCTCACTCAAGAGTTGCTATTTCAAATATATATGCACTTCAAAAATTAGGAGCTAAGGTAATGCTATGTGGACCAAGTACATTAATACCAAAATATATAAGCTCAATGGGTGTTCAAATTGAAAATAATATAGAAAATGCATTAAAGTGGTGTGATGTAGCAAATGTCCTAAGAATTCAATTAGAAAGACAAAAAAATAAATTTTTTCCATCTTTAAGGGAATATAGTTTATACTACGGAATTAATAAAAAACTACTAGAAAAAATAAATAAGGATATTGTAATTATGCATCCTGGTCCTATAAATAGAGGTGTAGAATTAAATAGTGATGTAGCAGATTCTAATAACTCAATTATTTTAGATCAAGTAGAGAACGGTGTAGCAATTAGAATGGCAGTAATGTATTTACTATCATTGAATAAAGTCTAATGCTAATTTTATCCTACTTACTTCTATCTATTTTAGTAATTATCCTATTGAGTACAAAATTTAGACTAAATCCTGCTATTAGCTTATTTATTGGTGGTATTATACTCGGACTTTTATTGAAGATTGGATTATTAGAAACTTTAACATTTCAGGTTATAGGTTTAATTAATTCATTAAAAGGAATTGGCTTAATCATTTTTTTTAGTTGTATTATAGGTCAAATTTTAAAAGAATCAAATTCGATTAAAAGATTTGGAAATATAATTCTTAATTCTTTTCAAAATAAATCTTTATTTTCTCTAAATATTCTAGGGCTACTAATAGGAACTGTTGTTTTTTGCGATTCTGCCTTTTTAATATTAAATGGTATATCTAGATCAATAGCATCTTCTTCATCTCTTTCACTATCAAGTTTGAATTTATCTTTATCTGGAGGATTATATTCCTCACATACCTTAATACCCCCTACTCCAGGTCCCATAGCAATGATTGATAATTTTAATATGATTGACCAAATCGGTAGTGTAATGATTTTAGGTATATTAGTTTCAATACCTTCATCTTTAATTGCATTTTTATTCGCAAGAAATTTATTAAATAAAGATAATATCTCTATTAAAAATAAGGTTCAAAAATTTAAAAATCCTAGCGTATTTTCCTATTTAACTATTTTAATTCCTCTTCTTTTAATAAGCTTAAATACAATAAGTGACATTATAGTTATCGATTATGTTACACACATTAATACTGTTATTAATTTTTTAGGGAATCCGACAATTGCATTATTTATAGGGGTAGTTTTATCTTTATTTATTCCAAGAGAAAAAGAGCTTAATTCAATAATTAAAAATTCATTCAATGATTTCTTGCCGATTGTCTTACTCACATCAATGGGAGCAGCATTTGGAAATATTATTAAAAACTCTGACTTAACCTTACTATTACCTGACCTTCTAAGTATAAACAATAATAATGTTGTATATATATGTTTTATAGGATTTTTATGTAGTGCTATTCTAAAAACTAGTCAAGGTTCAAGTACTTCCTCAATGATAATTGTTAGCTCGATTATTTTTCCAATAATTTCAGATTTTGGCTTTGATATATTTGAATTATCAATGATAATTTTATCAATTGGATCAGGATCAATGATGATATCCCATGTTAATGATTCTTACTTTTGGATTGTAACTAAACAAACTAAATTCAATTTAATCGATGGTCTAAAATATTTTTCAATTATGAGTATTGCACAAAGCTTTGGGACATTTCTATTTATTGTTATTCTTGTTACTTTAAAATCTCTGTAAGCAAGTTTTAAAAACTATTGACATCTAACCTCGTATATTCAACAAATCAAAATATATGAAATATTTATTTATAATAATCTTTCTGTTTGTGTCTCTAGACAATCTCTCTCAGGATAGATCACAATGGAGCAGAGGTGCAGCTGGACAAAATTTTCAAATGCCAAATATGATAGTTAAAGGTAAATTGGTAGATTCTGAATCCAATGACGGATTGTCATATGCTACAATTTCTATTGTTACTTTAGATTCTATATTAATTTCAGGAGGTATAACAGATGATAACGGTAAGTTTAAAATCGAAATAAACCCTAGAAAGATGATGGAGAAAATTCGTGAAGAAAGAAAAGCTACTTCCAGGGGGACTGGTATGGGTTTAATAGCCGAAATAACATATGTAGGATACAAAATAAAAAAAGTATCAATCCCATTTACAAGAGAAAATAGAGAAGTTGATTTAAAAAATATTCTTCTAGAGTCTGATGCTACAGCATTGAGCGAAGTTACGGTAAGAGCTGAAAAAAGTAGCCTTGAACTAAAATTAGATAAAAGAGTATTTAATGTTGGAAAAGACCTAAGTAATAAAGGTGGTACTGCTGAAGAAATATTAGAAAATATTCCATCCATAGACCTAGATATAGAAGGAAATATTAGTTTAAGAGGGTCACAAAGTGTAAGAATATTAATTGATGGAAAACCTGCTAGTATGATGGGTTTTGATGGACCTAATGCTTTCAAACAGCTCCAAGGAAATGAAATTGATAAAGTGGAAATTATAACAAATCCATCTTCAAGGTTTAGTGCTGAGGGTTCATCCGGAATATTAAATATTATATTGAAAAAAGAAAGGCTTAAAGGCTTAAATGGATCTATTAATTTAAATACCGGTTATCCTAGTCAAAATGGTTTATCTACAAATTTTAATTACAGAAAAAGTAAATTTTCTGTATTTGCATCAGTTAATCTTAGTCAGAGAGAATCTAGAGGTGGAGGATGGACAAATTCAGACTTTTATCTGTCTGACACAACATATTCTTCATATATAGATAGAGACAGAGAAAGCAATAGTAAATCTGTTGGAGGTAGAGTTGGTTTTTCTTATTTCCCTAATAAAAATAACATTTTTAATTTTTCATTTGGGTTAAGATCAAGTGATAGTGATGGTGATAGCAAAAATATTTATACTGACTTTACAACATCAGGAGAACAAATTGATGAAAGCAAAAGATTTGAAAATTCTAATAGAATCAGTGATAACTATAATTATAATATTTCATATACCAAAAACTTTAAAAAGAGAGGTCATAATCTAAAGTTAAATTATTCATGGAGTAATAATGATTCTAAAAACTTTGGTAGTTACAATGAGCCCCTAATTAATTTAAACCAAAGAACAAATCAAGAAAGTGGTAGAAACGATGAAAATATTAGAGTAGACTATACATTACCATTTAATANTAATAAAGGAAAATTAGAAATGGGTTATAGAAAAGATTATGACGAAATGCATAGTGATTATGTTGCTGAACAACAGTTTGATGGAAGATGGAGAGTAATTCCACCATCAAATACATATGATTATTATCAAGATGTCAATGCATTTTATTTACAAATAGGTAATCAATCNGGTAAGCTTTCATATCAAGCTGGTATCAGGTACGAAGACACCGATTTTTTTGCTAATCTTATAAATACTAATGAGATAACCGCTTTAAAATATTCAAATTATTTCCCTTCAGCTTTTTTGACTTATGAGTTTAGTGATAAGCAGTCTATACAGGGGAGTTATAGTAAAAGATTAAGAAGGCCTAGATTTTGGGATTTAAATCCTTTTTATGGGCTTGGTGATAGCAGGTTCAATTTTGTTGGAAATCCTTTTCTAGATCCTGAGCTTACTGATTCATATGAAATTGGGTTTTTAAGTGAATTCAAAAAAGGAAATTTTTATGTTGGAACATATTATAGACACACTGAAGACGTAATAGAAAGAATATTTGATGTCAATGATAATGGTTATTCAGTTTTTAAACCAATGAACTTAGGATATACAAATGCCTACGGAATTGAATTTAATGGTTCTATTGAGTATAATAAATGGTTAAAAACTACTGGNTCTTTTAACTTCTTCCAATCTGAAACTGAGGGTGAATATGAACCTATTGATGGAGGTAGAATTCAACAATTCTATGCAAAATCTTATAGTTGGAGAACAAGATTAACTAATAATTTAAAGATGTTTAATAATAAACTTGAAGGTCAAGTTACATTTGATTACAGAGGACCNTCTGAATCACCTCAAGGTAAAAACCTATCTTCATATGGTATTGATTTNAGTTTATCAAAAGATATATTTAAAAANAAAAAAGGAACTGTATCACTTACAGTCAGAGACCTTACTAAATCTAGANTAAGGAGATATGAAAGAGGNGGAAAACCAGGTGATAACTATTTCACTGCTGGTGAATATTCATGGAGAAGGACGCAAGAATTTAGATTNTCACTTCAGTACAGAATAAATCAAAANAAGAGAAGAGGTGGTCAAAGAGGTAANTTTGATTCATCAGAATTTCAAGGAGGAAGTGGAATTTTTGGAAATTAACAATAAAAAAAATAATTTTATACGNTAACANTATAAAATTGTATTTATCCAAACTTCAAAAATTTATTCTTTCAAAATCACTTGAGAATATAAATAATGAAAATCTTGATATTGATTGCGATGCAATAGANAAATTTACTCCTGTTNATAGTAATAAAGAGAAAAAATTTGATCTAATTAATTCATCCATAGATGACTTACTAGAAATAAAAAAAGATTCAGAATCAACTANTAACTCTGAATTNAAATTAAGATACGGCTATATAGAATTAGATTCAAATTCTCACGCNCACATTTANTTCTATGAACCAATAGTNAATTTTTTTGGTNTTAAACCCAAAGAAAAATTTATTNACTCAAAATCNTNAATTTTTGATAGTTTGAGNGATAAAAGAAAAAAATTTGANATAAAAAAAAGAAAGTATATTAGAAAAGANGGAAATCATAAAAGAGGAATTATTAGAGGTGANTGTAAATATTTAAAAAGGTCAAANGCATCATTAAGNAGATCATTTTCATCATTATTAAACAAAAAACTAATGAGAAAGATTTCAATAATTAATTATGAAAACAGAGAAATNGGAATTGGTTTTAATTTGACAGAAAAAGGAAAACAAGTAATTAATGAAAGATAAAATTATATTTTTGATTTTAATCTGTTTATTAATTTCTTGTGAAAATGACAGAAAGAGTAAGACGGTTTCACCACGAATAAAATCATTTACAAAAGTTAGTTCTCCATCCAATAATGAAATCATAAAAAAAGGAGATTCTATTTTCGTTGAAATTAAATCAATGAATAAAAATAATTATATAATTAACTCTAAAGTTATTATTGAGGGAGATACCATAAACTTTGATAAAAAATTTAGATTTTCAAGTAATAAATTTATAAAGTACGGAAAGAAACAAATTAAAATAATTCGTCAGCTATCAAATAATAAAATAGAGACTGATATTAAATCTATTTACATATACCCAATAGATAAACCAAAATCATATAGCTATGAAATTTTAAAAATTTTACCTCATGACATAAATACATATACTCAAGGTTTAATATTATATAATAATATTTTTTTTGAAAGCTCAGGTCAATATGGCAAATCCTTTCTTAGAAAAACAAATTCCATAAATGGAAATATAATTAAAGAAATAAAGATTGATGATAATTATTTTGCTGAAGGAATAACAATTTATGATAAAAGTATCTACATGTTAACTTGGAAAAGTAAAAAAGGGTTTAAATATGATATAGATTCATTTGAGAAAATAGGAGAGTTTAATTATCAAACTGAGGGTTGGGGATTAACAACATTAAATAATCAAATTGTAATGAGTGATGGTAGTGAAAAAATTTATTTTAGAAATCCTCATACATTTGATTTGGAAAATACAATTGAAGTTTATAATAATAACGGTAAAGTAGAAAATATTAATGAGCTAGAAACAGTCAATGGTAAATTATATTGTAATATATATGGTAAGGATTTAATTCTAATTATTGATCCAAATTCAGGTTTAGTTATTGGAGAAATAAATCTTGAAAATATATTTAATAAAAAAAATTATAATAATACTATAGATGTAATGAATGGAATTGCGTATAATCAGAAAAATAACTCATTAATAATCACTGGTAAATGGTGGCCATCAATGTATGAAATTAAAATTTTAAATTAAAACTATGAATCTTAATGAAATAACAGCGAAAGTAAAAGAACTATCATCTAAAAGCTCTGGTAAAATTGAATCAAAAATTAAATTTGTTTTCAATGATGGATGCATATTTATTGATGATACTGTAAATCCTACAATTATTAATAATGAAAATCAAGAGGCAGATTGTACAATAACTATTAGCAATGATGATTTCGGAAAAATTTTAAATAAAGAAATGGATTCTATGGGAGCTTTTATGTCAGGAAAGATGAAAATAAGTGGAGAAATGACTGTGGCAATGAAATTATCTTCATTATTTGACTAAAAAAGAAGATTGTGCGCATGAGAAGAGTCGAACTTCCACGACTAAAATAAGTCACTAGGCCCTCAACCTAGCGCGTCTACCAATTCCGCCACATGCGCAATAAAAAAATTAATGTTTTCTTTGTGTCCAAATTTCATATTTTGGATCA